>CAYQKZ010000352.1:0-3584 GCA_964418135.1 uncultured Desulfobacterales bacterium | reverse complement strand
TCAAGGAAGTCCACCACCGGGTCAAGAACAACCTGCAGCCGGAAACGTTGGACCCCTCCCATACGGATACCCTCGGATTGCAGTTAATGGCAAGGCAGCGATATCATATTCCAGTCATCTTTCTGACCGCTTATTCCGAAGAGACTGCGCTGGAACGGGCCGAACTGACGGAACCCAATGGATATCTCCTTTGCACTCGAGAAGTTCGAGAGCGATGCCCTGCAAAAGCAAAATGATTGATTGGAATATGATTCAACCGATAACACGCTCATTGCGATAAGGAGGGATTACAATGCGTATTCTGATTGCTGAAGATGATTTCACTTCCCGTATCATGCTGGCTGCAATCTTGAAGAAGGATGGACATGAGGTGATCGAAGTCGACAACGGCGCCGACGCATGGGAAACACTCCAAAAGCCCGATGCCCCTCGTCTTGCCATTCTCGACTGGATCATGCCGAACATGGACGGAATCGAGGTGGTCAGTCGGATACGGGCGCACCATCTCGAACAACAGCCTTACATTATCATGCTGACTGCCAGAGGTGACAAATCCGATATCATCGCCGGATTAGAAGCCGGAGCCGATGATTATATTGCCAAACCCTATGACAAACAGGAATTACACGCCAGAATCAATGTCGGCAGCCGTATGATCAATCTCCAGAATGAACTGCGGAATCGGGATAAACTTCAAGGTGTTTTGGAAATGGCGGGTGCGGTGTGTCATGAGCTGAATCAGCCCCTGCAGATCGTATCCGGTTTTTCAGAACTATTAATGATGGATTTAAATGAAAGCGATCCCAAATACCATGCGGTACGAGAAATCAAATCCGGCATCGACCGCATTGGAAAATTGACGCGCAAGATCATGCATATCTCAACATACAAGACGAAAGAATATCTTGGCGGAAAGACAACGATTATTGATATCGTAGAGTCTGCCAATCCCGATTTATAATTCCTGTTAGGTAAAGGAGGTCATATGGTTGAAAGAAAGTTATTGGTGGTGGATGATGAAAAACAGATTTGCGAATTGTATGCCACTGTATTTTCCAATGCCGGATATACGGTAACAACCGCTGGCAGCGCAGAGGAGGCTCTTGAAATCCTGAAGAAAGAAAGATATTGGGTAATGTTTTTGGATTTGAACCTGCCGGGAATGAATGGCATCGATCTGTGTCGAAAAATCCGACAGGCATACGCGATGGTAATAGCCTATGCTGTCACCGGATACACATCGCTTTTCGAACTGAACGAATGCCGGGAAGCCGGCTTCGAAGATTATTTTACCAAACCGGTCGATCTTGCCGATTTACGGGAGGCAGCCGACATTGCATTCAAGAAAATTGATCGATGGAAAAACAAATCCAAATCACGATAATTGCGAAAAGGCATAAACTGCACTTTCATGTTGCTCCCTCTCCCAGCGGGGGATGGTTGGGGTGGGGGTTCAAAAGTTAAGATTATGACCGTTGACAGTATAAGAAAGAGATTATTGCATGCGTGATCGACTGAAAATCCGATCTCTCGGTTTGTACAATCTGCGATGGATAGCCGTGATGCTTCCGGCCGTTCTCTATACCCTGTTCGGCCTTCCGGAAATGGATATCGTTACCGGCTTTCAGAAGTGGGGACTGCACCCCCCGATTGTTCTGGCGGAAGAAATTCCGGATCGTACACGGCCCAGTGCAACCCAACAGGATTTGCCGACCATCCGCACCGGAGTTCTGGCACATAAGGGAGCGGCGACCTGCCGGAAAATGTGGCAGCCTACCATGGATTACCTGAACGACAAACTGCCTGGTTATTGGTTTGAACTCGTGCCGCTGCAATTCGATGAAATCGAACCCGCTGTCAGCAACAGGACGATTGATTTTTTAATATGCAATCCGGCCATTTATGTCGATCTTGAAGTCCAATACGGCATTACCCGAACCATGACGCTGCGGAACCTGGTCGGAAAAGAGATTGTATCGGAATTCGGCGGAGTCATTTTCTGTCGTGCCGATCGCAGCGATCTGCATGGGGTGCGGGATGCCCACGGTCGGCGGGTGGCCGCCACCGGCCAGACCTCGTTCGGTGGATGGTACATGGCATTGCGCGAATTCAGGTCTGCGGGGATCGATCCGGAACGAGACTGTTCCCGGTTGTTCTTTGTGGATTCTCATCCCGCTGTGGTTCGTGCGGTTCTCTCTGGTGAGGCCGATATCGGAACGGTCCGCACCGATACGATCGAGCGAATGGCGGCAGACGGAGAAATCCGCTTGGATGAAATTCGGGTATTTCCCGCAGATGCAGCACTGGAAATAGGGTCCACCTTCCCCTACCTGCATACGACCCGCCTATATCCCGAATGGCCGTTTGCCAAACTTGTCGGCACAACCGAAGACATCTCCCGCTATGTGACGGTGGCATTGCTGAGTCTGCCCACGGAATCACCTGCCGCACAGGCGGCACAAATCGGGGGGTGGGGTATCTGCCTGGATTATACCAGCGTTCACGACTGCCTGCGCGAGCTGCGGCTGCCGCCCTATGAACGCTACGGACAGATGCACTGGGCGGATATATGGCAACATTATTGGCCCTGGATGGGAGTGATCGCAACATTGATCTTTGTGCTGTCGGGAGCATTGATGATGGTTCGCAGCAGGAATCGGTCGCTGATTCAGCTCAGCAGCCGGAATCGACTGCTGCTGGCTTCGGCAGGGGAAGGCATCTGCGGCATCGATATTCGGGGATCAACCATCTTCGTCAATCCGGCGGCCGGTAATATCCTGGGATATTCCGTCGATGAATTGATCGGAAAGAATCTGCACGCGTTGACCCACCATACGAAACCGGATGGCAGTCCCTATCCGGTTGACGAATGCCCGATCTTCACGGCATGCAAAGACGGCACTGTTTATCAGGGAAACGATGAATTTTTTTATTGCAAAGACGGCCGCGCCATTCCGGTATCGTATTCCAGTCAGCCGATCATCGACAATGACACGATCCGCGGGGCGGTGATCTGCTTTCAAGACATCACCCATCTCAAACAGGCCGAACAGGAATTGATCCGGGCCAGCGAAAATTTGAAAACGATTCTCGACAGAAGTCCTTTCGGTGTCGTTCTCATCGACAAGCACCGAAAAATCCGCTGGGCCAATCATTATGCCGGCGCGCTGGCCGGTTCACAAGACACGTCTATCCTGTGCGGCAAGGAATGCAGCGAGTATTTTTGCCCGGCAACGCAGAAAGAATGCCCGATTCTGGACTCTCAGCATGTGATCGACAACTCCGAACGTATCCTCCGACGTTTGGATGGCACTGAAATTCCGATTCTCAAGAGCGTCATCGACATCGAAATCAACGGCGAATCGTTACTGCTCGAAACATTTGTTGACATTACGGAGCGCAAACATAACGAGGAAATCCTTCGCAAGAGTGAAGTGAGTTTGCGAACGGCCATGGAAAAAGCTGCGAAGCTGAACGATCACCTGAAACAGCAGACCCTATTGGCCGAGCGGATGGCAGCGGAAGCGGAGATGGCCAATGTGGCCAAAAGTGAATTTCTGGCCAACATGAGTCACGAAATCCGA
>CAYQKZ010000351.1:0-3616 GCA_964418135.1 uncultured Desulfobacterales bacterium | reverse complement strand
GGCACCGGCGGCAGCGCCCACAAACTGAACATCCCCGGAGAAGCCGAATACTATGGGCAGGGCGTATCTTATTGTGCGGTATGTGACGGATTTTTCTTCCGAAACAAAACCGTTGTGGTGATCGGCGGTGGAGACAGCGCCGCCGAAGAATCACTTTATCTGGCCAAACTGGCCAGGCAGGTTTATATGGTTCACCGCCGGGATACGCTGCGGGCCGGCAAGATTCTTCAACAGCGGATCAAAGCCGAATGCAAGATCGAAATGGTATGGGATTCCATTCCCGTTGCGATCAAGGCGGACGCGCAAGGCGTTACTTCCGTTGATATCCAGAATATCAAGACCGGAGAGCATCGAGATCTGACTACGGACGGCGTGTTCATTTTTGTCGGGTTCAGCCCCAACAACCAGTTGGTGCCATCGGGAGTAGACATGAACGCCAAAGGGTATGTGATCACCGATGACAAATGTGAAACCAAAATTCCCGGAATCTATGTCATCGGCGATCTTCGGCAGAAATACGCGCGGCAGATTGTTGTTGCGGCGGCGGACGGATGTACGGCGGCCCTGGCTGCCGCCCATTATGTTGAAAACAAAAAAGCGGCGGAAGCCGACTCTTGTCAACTGGTTTAGAGCTATTCCCATGCGGTATGACCCTATCGATCCGGCCCTGTTTGTCGAAAACCGAAAAAAGTTGAAAGCCCGGCTCAAACCCAATGCGATCGCCGTGTTTCTATCGAACGACGTGATGCCGACCAGTGCGGACGGAAGAATGGCTTTCGTCCAGCACTCGGATATCTTTTACCTCTGCGGTATCGATCAGGAGGAAATCATCCTGGTGGTCTGTCCGGATGCCCATGAGGAAAAACACAGGGAAATCCTGTTTATCCGGGAAACCAGCGAACTGATTACGATCTGGGAAGGGCCGAAACTCACCCGTAAAGAGGCTGCCGCCCTGTCCGGCATTCAAACCGTTTATTGGACCCGGGAATTCAAGATCATTTTCCGGACGCTGGTGATCGAATCTGAAACCATCTACTTGAACACCAATGAACATCTGCGGGCGGAAATCGTAGTGGAAACCCGGGAAATGCGGTTTCTGAAGGAATGCATGGCCAAATACCCCCTGCATCACTACGAACGGCTGGCGCCTGTCATGCATGCCATTCGAACCGTCAAATCATCGATTGAACTGATGTTGATTCAAAACGCCTGTCATATCACCGGAAAAGCGTTTCGTCGGGTGTTGTCATTTATCCGTCCCGGTGTCTGGGAATTCGAAATCGAGGCAGAAATTATTCATGAATTTTTGATGAATCGGTCTCGGGGACCTGCTTTCTCGTCCATTATCGCTTCGGGGTCCAACGCCTGCGTTCTGCATTATGAAAAAATTGACAAACAGTGCCGGAACGGCGAGCTGGTGCTGATGGATTTCGGGGCCGAATATGCCGGCTATACCTCCGATCTGACACGGACGGTTCCCGTCGGCGGTCGGTTCAGTCCGAGACAGAAGGAAGTCTACAATGCCGTCCTGCGGGTGCAGAGAGCGGCCATCGCCATGCTCTTAGCCGGTAACACACTGGCTGAATATCACAAGGCGGTGGGATTTCTGATGGAAAAAGAACTGGTCGATATAGGGCTTCTGACACTGACCGACATCCAGAATCAATCCGTGACCATGCCGGCTTATAAGAAGTATTTCATGCATGGCACTTCTCATCATCTTGGTCTGAATGTTCATGATTATGGCAATCGACACCGCTTTTTCGAACCCGGCATGGTGTTTACCGTAGAGCCGGGAATCTATATTCAAGAAGAAGGGATCGGTATCCGAATTGAAAACGATATCGTGATTACGGCGGATGGACCGGTGGATCTGATGAAAGATATTCCCATAGAGGCTGATGAAATTGAAATGCTGATGGCATCTGATTTGAATATATCGATAAATAATGATGAAACATCCAAATAAAACATCTGCGGTATCCATTCCGCAAGCCATTGCGGAACTGGGCGAACTGCGAAAAACTGTATTGGCACTTCCTCCGGAAAAGGCCATGGATGCCATTTTAAATGCACCCCAGCCTGCCGCTCTGGTACATTCCATCCCGGAAACCGATCTGTATTTTCTGATTCAGGATATCGGCCCGGAGGACTGTCTGCCGCTGCTGTCTCTGGCTTCGAAAGCGCAATGGGAATTTATGCTCGATATGGCTACCTGGAAAGCCGATCGGATCGAAAACCGTTCGCTGACCCAATGGCTGAATCTGAGATTTCTGGCAGATCCCAACCGCTTTCTGCGGTGGTTTCTGGATGAAGAAACGGAATTTGTCGAGTGGTATCTTTTTAATAATATTCATATTTGGGTACTGGAACCCGATGAAGATCCGTCGGATATCCCGGATGCGTATATGACGTTGGATAACATGGTGTTTTTCCGGTTTATTCCGGAATTCGACGATATTCCGGAATTCGATGATATTTCGGATTCTGAAGAAGAATCCCCGGAAACGAACGAAGAACGATTCACCTTTATCACCCGGTTTCTGGAAAAACTCCTGTCCGAAGATCCGATGCAATATCTCAATGTGATGCAGGAAGTTCGCACCATTCTTCCGGCGGAAACCGAAGAAGAAACCTGGCGGCTCCGGAATGTCCGGATGGCAGAAAAAGGATTTCTGCCTTTTGAGGAGGCTATCGGTGTGTATCAGCCATTGAAACCGGATGGCATTCCCAAACGGATTATTTCCAAAAAAAGAACCGGTGAGCCGCATGCGCCGGTGCCGGCCTATGCTTTGACGCCATTGAAAGCCGACAATGCATTTGTTCGCTCTCTAAAAGTACTGGAACACGACCCCCTGCTTCCGGAGATTCAGATGGAACTGGCTGCATTGGTGAATCAACTGGTGGTGGCGGATCAAAAAATGATTGAATCCAGAGCCGATATTGAAGAAATTGTCAAAAAAGCAGCAGGATACCTTTCTATCGGATTAGAGCGGCTATCTGATGAAAAACCTCTGGATTCGGTTCAGAGCGCTTCCCTGGTTCGCTCCAGGCTGCTGTCGGGAATTTTTCGTGTGGGCTATGGAGCCGCCCTGGAACTGAAATGGCAAGCTCAGGCATGGGTGAAACAAAGCTGGTTCAAAGCCCAAAAATTACCGCTGGGTTTCTGGGGAGAATCGTGGTTTGGCGTTCTGGGCGGCTTATTGATCAAAAAACCCTTATTTTTTGACAATTATCAAACGGGTACTCTCTACAGGGAATTTCGGTCTCACGGCGATATTCAGCAAACTCACGCTTTCTTGAATCAGATTATCCGGTTTGACCAGATTTTCGGGGCCATGACGGATGATCTGACACCTTTTTTGCGAGCAGTTCCTTCCAAACAGAACCTTTCCTGCAAGAATCTTCTTATGAGCCGCTGGGCGCAAAGCCATATCGGTCTGGCTGCTGAAAATGTACCCATTCCAATGGACAGATTCACCCTGTTTTTTCATGAACTCTTTGGAAAACCGGCAAAGCCGGATGCTTCAAAGCCGAGAAAAATCACAAAAGCCATGAAATTATCTTTTTTGCGCTGGCTGTCTGAAAAAACCGGGTGGACTGCCACTGAGTTAAC
>CAYQKZ010000350.1:0-3617 GCA_964418135.1 uncultured Desulfobacterales bacterium | reverse complement strand
AAGATCGTTTAAGGCAACTCAAAAAAATAATCTACCATGATTCATTAAAACATATCCACATGGGATATACAGGATATTGAAAAACACAGCATAGAAATCTTTATCATGTATACCCTGTTGATCCATGTGAATAAAAAAAATCTCGATCTGGGATATTATTTCATGTGAGTTGCCTAACAGTTAAACAATTGTTTAACCCTGTTAATCAATCATGTCAAGAGAATTGTTTAACTATCGTTAGGCTAAACAATATTGGGATTCAATCAATTTTTTACAGACCCAGAAACGACAAAGCCTGAATCCAATTACAGGATTCAGGCTTGTCGTTGATCAGGTTAACAATACACAATCATAAAACGATCGATCATTCTCGATGCAGCAAAGTGCAAAGAATTTCCGATTTACCACTTCTTGTAATAAATTATAGACAAATCATCCGCAAGCTCTGGTCATCCCCATAATACAGACGAAACGATATGCCCCATCCCAAGACATTCCCTGCATCCATAATTTCGTCGACCACATTATATTATTTAAATAATTTTTTCTTATGCTATCCAATTTACTACTGTTTCCAAATGATTGCATAATTTGCACAAATCGGCAGGCACCTTGCCATGGCATTCCCTGCATCCACATTTTTATTGACCACAATTTAATGTTCGTCTGGCAATTTTTTGTGCTATCTATATGTTTACATATCCCAAATGACTTCATGATATGCACAAACCGGCATGCTCCATGCCATGACATGCCCTGAATCCACAATTTTATTGACCACAATTTATTGTTCATCTGGCATCTCCTTGTGCTATTCACATCTTACAAACTCCGCCTTTCTTATTTAATTTCAACAATATAATACCAATCAATTAAATTTAAAGAAAAAATTGAATTTATTAAATTAAGATAATTAAGTATAAAAACACGATTCGTTAAAAAACAATATTTGAATAATTATATCAGATAGATAAAGATCATTTTTTCAAATCAAGTATTATTCAAACACATATCCTATTATATTTTCATAACTATCAATTTGAATCAAAATTGTCAAGTATAATTTATAAAAAAAGAACAGCTTCTCCACATATTATTGCAGAACTGCTTTTTTTCGGTAAACACCTGTTTGCAAACCGCTCATGTCAACGGTTAATGCATCTGTATACGAGAAGGACCGATAGTGATGAGCGAATCTCCTTTTTGAACCACAGTGGAATCCGGTACATTAAGGCGGACACCTTTTGTGGAGCTGATTCCCAATAACAGATGACGACCCTCTTGACAGATATTTAAACATTCCCCCAGAATGGTATCACGATTGACTTTGATGAAATATATCTGCTGCCCGTCACGGGCGCTCAACATATCATTGATAACTTCCTGAACTCCGGGATTGAGCAGTTCCTGACTGACAAAATGAGCCCCAAAGCGGGATGTGCAGACAATCCTGTCACATCCAACCTTCCGAAGCAGCTCTTCTGAAGCCTGATCCACGCATTCAACAACGGTGTTCGTTTCTCGGTTGCGTCCTTCAATTGCCAGTGCAATGGTTACGTTAAGATTATCCGATGTCGGATCCCCTGGATTCCGACACAGAATGATGGCATGGCGGGCACGATCGATAGCGGCCCGCGACAGAGTTTCATCCCGAACAGGATTCCCGCGGACAAAATGAATCCCTCGCTTGGATAATTCCGGCGGCAGCTCATCGAGAAGCTCATCTACAATGACAACGGGCGTAGACCTGCCGAATTCCGGATCCAATAGAAGTTCATCAAGAATCCGTTCAATCTTGGCCAGCCCGGCGAAATTGAAGATGATCAAATGGTTCTTCAACTCAAAAGACGACATCCCTTTTATTTCCTTACTCTTTGATGTGATAAGGGCCGCTGCGATCACCGACAGCGCATACCCGAGAAGGCCAATGCCGATGGCCATAATCGGCCATCCTACCAGGAATCTTCCGGCCGCAGTTTTGGGAAATAAATCTCCATAGCCAACGGTCGTCATCGTAACCACCGTGTACCACAACCCATCCGACCAACTCAAATCCGGATTCTCCGAAAGTTCAAAGTAGAGAAACCCTGTTGTTCCATAAAGCAGGACAGCTCCGAGCAAGATAAAAATCCGCATCGGAATCGGAGGGTTCCGGATGATATTCTGCATAAAGTATTGCAGGACATTGAACATTATTGCAAGCGCCCCTGCCATTCACGAATGAGTGCCAAGGCTCTGGATGTCACCTCTGCGTTGGCCCACAAACCACGACGTCCTGCTCTGGCAAGTTCCTGCTCCTGCAGATAAAACGACATGGCGGGGAAGGGGTAAACCGTATAAACCAAGGCCAATCCTTCTTTGATCAGGCGAAGACCGATATCCTGATCATCGATGTACAGCATGGCGATATATCTTCCATATCTGTCTTTGGGCGTTGCGTGCAGAAGAACACGGACCGGGTGGTTCACCATCAAACGCTTCAGTGTGTCTATTGCCGCCTGTCCATAAGCGGCAACCACATCCTTTTCAATGCCGGCTTCAAAAGATTTGATGCCAAGGATGCGAACCACCGCGGACGGTTGCCCTTCCAAAGAAACCGACACCGTATCCCCATCAATGACTTGCTCCAATAAGACGATATCCCCGCTGTTGATCTTGCCCCCGCTTCCAATTATGCCGAGCCGCATCCTGTAAGCATTGACCCCGTAAAAAACCGATGCGGAAAGAAGAAACGCAATACATCCCCAAAACAGGGTCGCCTGAATATCTCGCTTCCATAGCATCATCTATCGGGCCACAACATCGTTGCCGCGTTTTCCCCGCCAATCGCACGAAGTTGTGCATCCGGCAACCCGGCACGTTTCATATCATCCATGTATCGCAAAGGCTTCAGCAATGGGAAATCGCTTCCCAGCAGAATCTTTTCATATCCGAACGCCGCAACAGCAACCGGATAAATCGCCTGATCATAAAGAAACGGCGAAGCGGCTGTGTCCACATAGATATGTTTCAGGGCGTCTTTGACTTCTTTTTTCAGAAGGTGATAAAAAGGCAACCCACCTCCCCAGTGTGCCAGAACGATGATATTATCCGGAAATCGCCGTACCATCCGATAAATTTCAGAGAGCGTCATCGGTGCCTTGCCAGGATACATGTGGCCGATCGGTTCATTAGTGTGGATCAATACGGGAAGGCGATTGTCCGCACATTGGATCATGATTGGAGAAAGTGCGCTCAAAACAGTCTCATCGATTCCGGACCGGTAAAAAGCCAGTTCCCCGACACCTTTCAGCCCTCCCTGAATACAGCGTTCCACCTCGACGGCAGCCATCGGGTGCAGCGGATTCAGGCAGCAAAAACCGATCAATCGGTCCGGATGGGCGGCAACCATTTCCATGATATAATCGTTCTGAAATCGGGCGGTTTCCAGGCGATTCCAGGGAAATCCAAAGACCACGGACTTGTCGATTCCCTGTTCATCCATACAGGCAATCAAGTCGGAAGCGCCCACCAGTTTTGATTTCGGAGAATCGTAAAGCAGTCTGAACTCCGGTTCTTCCAAAAAATATTTTTCCCGGTGTTCACAGATGTCTTTCGGGAAGATATGGGTATGAAAA
>CAYQKZ010000349.1:0-3625 GCA_964418135.1 uncultured Desulfobacterales bacterium | reverse complement strand
AAGAACACTATTGCAGATATTTTACAATGACATCCAGAGGCAGCGGTGAATAGGCATCCATACTCGGAGGAAGTGCGATTCCCTGGCATCGGATCCAGTTGGTACGGGTCAGCACGCAGGCGCCGAACAACAGATTCATGGCAACGGTGATCGTGCTGCGATTTTCAGGCTTTTCCAGAAACGATCCCCGGGTCCAGGCGTTGAAGGCTCCCATTGCCGGACCGCACCATATCTGATAGTCCATTTTTCGGGAAGGATTGCCGGTTGTCGCCCATCGGGAAGACTGGCCGAGATAAGAACGAAAGACCAGTGCCATTTTGTGTCGGGAATCCTGTTCGGCCCGGGCAACCTGCATAGGGTCCCGTTCCAGGAAAAATGCCTTTGTCCGATTCCATTCTTCATCCAGCGTAGATTTGAAAATATCGTGTTCCAGTTGTATGCGGATTTTGTCGGGAATGGTTTCCAGCCGATCATGGACGGAATAGAGTTCATGGAGCCTGGCTGCGCGCTGAGCGAACATGGTGCCGCGTTTGAGTACTTGAACTTTTCCCCCCATTTCGAACATGTCGGCTGCCGGAGCCATGGCCACATCCGCCTGTCTGGCTTCGGCCAGCAGCCTGCGGACATCTTCGGAGGTTCCGGCTTCCACACAGGCCTGATTCACGGACCCGGTCAGGATGTATGCGGCTCCCATCGCAAAAGCCGCTGCGGCTGCCTGAGGTGTTCCGATACCACCTCCAAGACCGACAGGGATGGTCTGAGGATACCGATGGGCTGCTACCATTTCGTTACGCAGGGCGATGATTGTCGGCAGCAGGGAAATGGCCGGCCGGTTATCGGTATGGCCGCCGGAATCGGCTTCTGCGGTCAGGCTGTCTGCCATGGGAATATACCGGGCCAGTTCGGCTTCCTGCCGCGTCAATTCGTTGGTTGCAACAAGCTGCATGAGAATTTTCTCCGGCGGCGGAGAAAAAAACCGCTGCGCCACTTCTTCACGGGAGACCTTGGCCACCACATGATTGGGGCAGACGATATTCCCCAGACTGTCCTGATGGATACCGGACACCCGGTATCGGACGAGAAAAGGGGTCAGGTTCAGATAGGCGGACGCACAGACCTTGCGGATGCCATGTTTGAGATACAGGCCGACCACGGCCGCTTCGAGTTCCGGATCGACCGGGCTGTGAATGAGATTGAACCCGTAGGGCAGGTCTTTTAGCTTGTTCCGGACTTCGAAAACGGCGTTTTCGACTTCGGCCGGTGACAATCCCGCCGCACCATAGAAACCCATCATTCCAGCCTTTCCAAGAGCTTCGACCATGGCGGCCGATGTGATGCCGTTGGCCATGGCGCCCCCGACATAGGCATACCGAAGATGATAACGTTTTTTGAATGTGGGGTCACCGAGATTTTCCGGGGGCAGGGGAGGGGTAAAGGCCAACACCGGACAGCCGGTGCCGGGCAGGACTCCGTCGGACTTATGGGCGATGGTGTTTGCGGATTCGGACAGCGCGTAAGTCAGACAGCCGCCCGTGGCCGCGGCGGTCTGCCCGTTTCGACCTACCAGAACAAAGGGTGCATTGAGAGAATAGAGGGCGTTTTGAATTTTTTCAACACCGCTTTGCGGCGGTGTGTCCCCCGGATTCCAGAAACAGGAGTGCATTGAATGATTCTGGGCATCAATCATGTTCGATGCAATCGGATGGATAATGAGTGGATAAAGTTTTCATACCACAATTTTTAATCAAAATATCGACGGGTGTCAAGAAAGAGATAATTCCTTGCTTTTTGCAAAGCCTGTAAAATATCCTTGACCTGAACCATCATTTTCCCTAAATGGTGATGCAGTTACATCAGAATTCACCACCCATAAAAGTGAGACAAATATGATTCAAATAACCCTTCCAGATGGAAACAGGAAATCTTTCGAAGCCCCCCCGACCGGAACCGATATCGCCATGAGCATTTCCGAAGGATTGGCCAGAAATTGCGTGGCTATGGAAATCGACGGAAAATTGGCGGATCTCGACACAACCGTTGTAACCGATGCGTCCATTCGCCTCATCACCCCCCAGGATCCGCAGGCCCTTTCCATCATGCGGCACAGTGCGGCCCATGTCATGGCTCAGGCCATCCTGCACATTTATACGGATGCGAAGCTGACCATCGGCCCCGTGGTCGAGGACGGCTTTTATTACGACATCGACATGGGGCCGGTATCGGAAGATGATTTCCCGAAAATCGAGGCCGAGATTCAGCGGATCATTCAGGCAAAAATTCCGTTTCGCCGGCGTGAAGTATCCAAGGCCGAAGCACTGGCCGTTTACCGGGATGAGCCCTATAAACTGGAGTTGATCCAGAATCTGCCCGACGGTACCATTTCCCTGTACGAACAGGGGGATTTTACGGATCTCTGCCGCGGTCCGCATATTCCCCATACCGGTTTTGTCAAGGCCGTCAAGCTCATGAAGGTATCCGGCGCATACTGGCGGGCGGATCAGTCCAATGCCCAGCTTCAGCGGATTTACGGCACCGCGTTTTTCGACAAGAAAGAACTCAAGGCTTACCTCCAGTTTATCGAAGAGGCCAAGAAACGCAACCACCGAAAGATCGGTGCGGCGCTGGATCTTTTCAGCTTTCATGACGAAGCGCCGGGAATGCCGTTTTTTCACGCCAAAGGAATGGTGATCTGGAATGCCCTGCTCGAATACTGGCGGGCGGAACACCGGGTCGCCGGCTATGTGGAAACCAAGACCCCCATCATGCTGAATCGGGGATTGTGGGAGCGCAGCGGTCATTGGGAAAATTACCGGGAAAACATGTACACCAGCTCGGTGGATGAGATCGAATACGCCATCAAACCCATGAACTGCCCGGGCGGCATGCTCCTTTACGGGTTGAAACCCCATTCCTACAAGGATCTGCCCATTCGTGCCGCAGAAATCGGGCTCGTTCACCGGCATGAGCTGAGCGGGGTGCTGTCCGGCCTTTTCCGGGTTCGGGCCTTTCATCAGGATGACGCCCATATTTTCATGACACCCGATCAGATCGAAACAGAAATTCTGGGGGTGTTGCGGTTGGTTGAACGAATTTATCATACATTCGGTCTGGGGTTTCATCTCGAGCTTTCCACCCGTCCGGCCAAATCCATCGGCACCGACGAACAGTGGGAAGAGGCGACCAACGGGCTGAAATCCGCATTGAATGCATATGGAAAAGCCTATAAGATCAACGAAGGTGACGGCGCGTTTTACGGCCCGAAAATCGACATCCATATCAAGGACGCCCTGGGCCGGACGTGGCAGTGCGGCACCATTCAACTGGATATGGCGCTTCCCGAACGGTTCAATCTGACCTATGTCGGAAAAGACAACGAAAAACACCGGCCCATCATGATCCACCGGGTCATCTATGGCTCCATCGAACGGTTTTTCGGCATCCTGGTCGAGCATTTTGCCGGAAGATTTCCCTTCTGGCTGGCCCCGGTGCAGGTGGCCATGCTGCCTATCAACGACGATCTGATTTCCCATGCCGAATCGGTCCGGGACATCTTCGAAAAACACGGCATCCGGGTCGAAATCGATGACAGGACCGAAAGCCTCAACAAGAAAATTCGTGAAGCCCA
>CAYQKZ010000348.1:0-3631 GCA_964418135.1 uncultured Desulfobacterales bacterium | reverse complement strand
TATCGGGATGCCATTATCGACGAATGGATCAACCGGCTGCAGACAGAGATCAGCGACCGGTATTCGCTGCGTCCGGTATCCGAAGTACGGGAAACCGTCGGTGCTTCTTTTGCCGCCAACTGCCGGATGCTGATCGATGGCCAGAAGGACCATCTGGATATTTTCATTGCCAGAATCTCCCGCCTGCGACTTGAAGGCGGGTTTCCCCTGGGGGATGTTCAAAAAGCGTTCGATCTGTTCCGCCACATCGTTTTGCCGCTGCTTGCCAGGTCCTGCACGATAGATGAATTTCATCTTGCAGTCGTTGAACTGAACGACTGTATGGCATACACCATTTACCAGTTCAGCGACCTTTTTCAGAAGCTTCACCGCCGACGGCTCACCGATTATGCCAGACAACTGAAAATGGAAGTCTCCAAAAAAACCGCCGAACTCCGGGAATCCGAACTCAAATACAAAACACTGGTGGAAGACATCACGGATGGATATGTGGTCATTCATGACGGTACAATCGTTTTCACCAACCGGGCTTTCCGCGCCATGCACGGTTACAGCGGTTCCGATCTGTTGGGAAAATCTTTTATGGAACTGATCGCTCCTTTCGATCATGCCGGTGTTCTGGACCGCTTGAATCATGTTCCGATCCGCAGCGAAGACCCTTCGGCGGTAGAGTATTTCCGAATCACCTGCAATGGAGAGATTTCCCCCACGGAAATCAAATTTAAAACCATTCATTATGAGGAACGATGGTCACAGATCGGAATTTGCCGCGACATTACGGAACGAATCGAGCTTGAGAAAAAAAAACGGGAAGCCGAGCGACTGGCCGATATCGCTCAGATCGCCACATCGCTTTCCCATGAAATCCGCAATCCGCTTTCCGCTATCAAGATGAATCTCCAAATTCTGCAGCGTCGTCCGGAACTGGTCGGAAATGATCGCAGGCGGGTGGATATCGCGGTTCATGAAATGCATCGGCTGGAAGGCGTTTTGCAGGAAGTTCTGGATTTCGCCAAACCGGTCATGCTCGATAAATCCTTTTGCAGCCTCAATCATATCCTCTTACAGGTCGTCGAGCTGCTGGAGATGAAGTTTGCGGAAAAAGGGTTGAAAGTCCTGCTGGCTCTGGATGATCTGCCGGACATTCTCATCGACGGGCGTAAAATGGAGCAGGTGGTGTTGAATCTGCTTCTGAATGCAATCGAGGCTACTCCGGACAATTCGAACATCCGGATCGGCAGCCGCCGGTGTCTATCCGATCACGGGGTGTCGGAAGTGACCTTCAGCGTGGAAGATGAGGGAGAAACCATTTCACCGGTACTGTGCGAAACCATTTTCAAGCCTTTTTTTACGACCAAGAGTCGGGGGGCCGGTTTGGGACTGAGTGTTGTCAAACGTCTGGTGGAAGCCCACGGCGGGCATGTATCCGTATCGGGCAGGACGCCGAACGGCTCGGTTTTTACTGTTGTTCTGCCCTCAGGGGAAATTTTGGATATACTTTGAACGGTTATAAACTGTGCTTTCTTTAACCCCCCCAGCGGGGAGGGGGAAAATACCAATAACCGTTTGAATTATACCAGCGCACTGAAGTAAGACAGATTGAATTTCAAAGAATGTGGATTCAAAGGAGATGTTCATGCGAACGATTCTTGTGGTGGATGACGAAACCCCGATTCTGGAATCCCTCGACATGTTTCTGGGAGAAAAAGGATATCGGGTGATTACGGCGGCCACGGGTACGGACGGTGAAATGAAATTCCGTCAGCATCACCCGGAAGTGGTGATGCTGGATATCCGGCTTCCAGATAAAAACGGACTGGATATTCTCAAGGAAATCCTGACAGCCCCCAACCCGCCCAAAGTTATCATGATGACGGCTTTTCAGGACATGGAAACCACCATCGAGGCCATGAAGTCGGGAGCGTACGAATATCTCAACAAGCCCCTGGATGCCGGAGAGATTGAGCGTACAGTCGATCGCGCATTCCGCATGAGCTGTTTGAACGGTCATTCGGAAATTCCAGAGGACGCGCCACCGCCCACAGGGGTGATTATCGGCAAAAGCCCGCAGATGTGTGAAATCTTTAAAACAATCGGGATGCTGTGTCGAAATCAGGCCACTGTCCTGATTCAGGGGGAAACCGGAACCGGAAAAGAACTGGTGGCACGGACCATTCACCAGAACAGTTCTTTTTCCGACGAACCCATGATTACAATGGACTGCTCCGCCATTGTCGAAACGCTGCTGGAAAGCGAGCTTTTCGGTCATTCGCGGGGTGCATTCACCGGTGCTGTCGAAACCAAGCCCGGAAAGATCGAGTTGGCTGGCCGAGGAACGCTTTTTCTGGATGAAGTGGCGGAGTTGCCGATTGGTCTTCAGTCGAAATTTCTGGGTTTCCTGGAACGTAAAGAGTATATGCGTGTCGGCGGACATCGAATCCACAAATCCCGGTGTCGGATCATTTCAGCGACCAATCAGGATATTGCGGAACGGGTGGGTCGGGGCCGCTTTCGGGAAGATCTGTATTATCGCCTGAAAGTCGTTTCCATCTTCGTTCCGCCACTCAGAGACCGGATCGGTGATATTCCAGAACTATCGCGGTATTTTCTTCAGAAAGCCGCCCGAGAGCATTGTACGGAAGCCCGGCAATTCGAAGAGGGTGTGATCGACCTGCTCTGTGCGCAACCCTGGATCGGAAATGTCCGGCAGCTTCAAAATGTCATTATGGCGGCATCCTTACAATCCAGGGGAAGACGGGTACTCCTGGAATACATCGAGCGGGAACTGGCGGCCGGACCCGGCAGGGTACTTTCCGGTTCCATCGATTTTTCTCTGGAGTCCTCGGAACAGGCCCATATCCAGAAAACATTGGAACATACCCAATGGCACCGATCCCGTGCCGCTGCGCTGCTTGGCATTTCCCTGCCGACCCTTCGAACCAAAATTCAAAAATACGGGCTTCAGCCTCCCAAACCATACGTGATGCCGACAAATGATATCTGAAAGTTTATTTCATTACCTGAATAAATCTTTCAACGCCAATTCGCTGTGTTGGCCCTTTTCTAAATTATATTCAGAATTTATTTCAAACGGCAATAAAAACATTCAAACATATTTGATTGATGAAATTATATATATACAGCGGGTTACTTTGTTTGATTTTAAAATAGTTTTGTTTGTCTCTTTGTGCTGTTTTGGTTTTATCTTATCCGGCATGTCATTTGCTTTAACTTCATATTTACCATTAAAATGCTGTTGACCACGAAATACACAAAAAAAAAGGAGATGTATGATGACTGTGAATTTGAATCTACCAGAAATGTTCAATGCGGCGGATTATTTTGTAGACCGACATATTCGTGAAGGCCGGGGCGGACGAACCGCGATACTTTGCAGGGATCGCTCGTTGACGTATGCCGATGTTCAGGCAGGAATGAACCGGTTTGGAAACGGGTTGAAATCTCTGGGCGTTCGCATGGAAGAGCGGGTGGCGGTTCTGATGCATGATACGGAAGTATATCCCCAGGTTTTTTTTGGCGCCATCAAGGTCGGGGCGGTTCCCATCTGCCTGAATACGCTGATGCGGCCCAAAGACTATGAATATTTTCTGAACGACAGCCGGGCGCGGGT
>CAYQKZ010000347.1:0-3634 GCA_964418135.1 uncultured Desulfobacterales bacterium | reverse complement strand
CCATGGCCACGCCGATTCTGGTACTGCCCGATTGTGGCAATCGGGGGAAGGGTGGTGACGGCGAATCGGCTGGGATGTCTGAAAAGCTTGCGATCAGTGCATCCATATCCACGGAGGATTCAATGAAATCGGCCAGCCGATCGATGGCATCCACCGACAGGGGATAATCCTGAAGGGTTACCAGCCCCAGATGCCTTTCCGGAATAGAAATATCCGCATTTCTGAGCATCCCGCCCAGACAGGGCATCCGAACCCGATCTGAAACGGCATCTTTCAGATAAGTCAGATGTCGGCTGCTGCCCAACTGGTTGAAGATAACGCCGGCAAAGCAAAGGGCAGGATCGAAGTTCTCAAAACCATAAACTACGGCAGCCGCACTTCGGGCCATGCTTTTGGCATTGACCGCAAGCAGTACCGGAAGATTCAGCCATCTGGCCATCTGAGCCGTCGATCCGGCTTCGGTTCTGCCGTCGTAGCCGTCAAACAGTCCCATGACGCCTTCGACAACCGCCATATCCGCGGAGTGGATATGCTGATTGAAAATGCTCCGGTTGCAGGATTCGGAAAGCATCCATCCATCCAGGTTGCGGCAGGAAATACCGGTGATCCGGGTATGGTGGCCCGGATCGATGAAGTCCGGGCCGACCTTGAATGATACAACTCGATACCCCCGGCGTTTGAGTGCCGCCAGAATGGCCAGTGTGATCGTGGTTTTTCCGGAGCCGCTCTGTGTTCCTGCGATGACGATGCCTTTAATGGGACACCTCCGGGAAAAAAGGGGGCAGGGAGCAGGGGGCAGGGGGCAGTAACAGCCCCAGGGTTCTGGTTCCGGATTCCTGATGGGTGGTGAAGTGATCCGGATATAGAATTTTGGCAATGGTCCGAATGCCTTCAAGCAGCCGGACCGTCGGTCTTGACACCAGTACTTCGTCGATCAGATAAATCTGACGGTTCTGAACCGCCTTGATGGCGGAAAATCCCGATTCGTTTTGGATCATATCGATTGTGACGCGATTCATCGGGCCGGACTGAGCCAGATAGACATCCATGTTGCCGGCATGGGAGAGAATTTTTTCTTTGCCGTATGCGGCGATATTGGTGCCTCGAACCGGTTCGGCATCCTTGGCCAGGTTGATGCCGCCCGCGGTTTCGACGGCAAAAATCGCCATGGAATCAGGTGAAAATGTTTTCATACGATCATGAATGGCTTCGAAATACACTGTTTTCTTCGCGTGGATGTCTTGAACACGGTGATGAATGGCATCCAGCGATTTTTTGAAATCAGCGACCTGCCGGGCTGCTTCCGTTTCCTTGCCGGTCAAGGTGCCGAGCATCCGCCAGTAAAGGTAAATCTCGTCGATGTTTCCGGGTTGCAGAGAGATGACCGTGATACCGTTTTTCTCGAGGCCGGCCAGGAGCCTGGCATACCCCCGGTCGATCATGGGCCGGATCAGCACGAGGGTCGGCCGGGCAGCCATGAATTTTTCCAGATCGTCGTGGTAGGAAAAAACCGGTTTGCTCAACGCTTTTTCCGGATAGGTTTCACTCGATGAAACACCGATGATTTCAGCATCGAGCCCCAGTGAAAACAGATTTTCGGTATGTCCGGGATACAGCGAAATGATCCGGGTAAACGGGGCTGTTATCGTGATTTTCCGGCCCATGTCATCCGTAATCGTACCCGCATCGGATCCGCTGACACTTAGAAACGCAGAAAAAAACATCCCCCAGATCATGAAGAAAAAGGCCTGAATCACTATGTCGGCAAGCCTCCTTCCCGATCTTCCCCGGCTGGAGAGAGGAGCTTGAACATTTACGGCTGCAACAGGTAGACGCCACCCAAACAAACCCTGCTCCCTGCCCCCTGCCCCCTGTCCCCTCTTATTGAACATGCGAACTCCGACTGAACACGACCTGTCTAGCATTGGCATAGGCATCTTCATACACTTTGGCTTTGACCTGAAACACCGACTGAATCGTGGTTTCGGTGAGTACCTGTTCGCAGGGGCCGTGATGGATCACCTGTCCGTTTTTCATCAGAATCAGATACTGGCAGAACAATGCGGCCAGGTTGATGTCCTGCATGACTGCAATCACCGTTTTTCCTTCCGAGACAACCCGTTCGAACGCCAGACTGAACAGCGAAATCGCATGGGAAATATCCAGATTGGATGTGGCTTCATCCAGTATCAGCACCGGGGTGTTCTGAACCAGGGCCCGGGCGAATATCACCCGCTGCCGTTCACCGCCGCTCAGCTCGGAAATGAACCGGTTTTCAAAAGCACGGGTACCCGTCTGCTCCATGATGTCATCGACCTGGCGGTGATCTTCCCTGTCTGGAAAGGCAAAGCGGTTCAGATGGGGATATCTTCCCATCATAACGATCTGACGGGATGTAAACGGAAAATCGACCGCATACTGCTGGGGAACCAGGGCAAAATGGCGTGAAATCTGTTTTCGGGTATATTGCGTCAGTGGTTTGCCCTGATAGGTGATTTCACCGGCATCCGGCGTTCGGTGCCGGATCAGCAGATCGACAAGTGTCGTTTTGCCGCAGCCGTTTGGCCCCAGGATGCCGTAGAACATGCCGGGATCCAGTTTCAGGGAAACATTGCGGACAGCCGGATGTTCCGCGTAGCCAAAGGACATGTCGTGAATTTCAATCGTCATGAATACCGCCTGCCTGCCGCTTCCGGTAAATATAACAGAAAAAAGGGCCGCCGGTGAGTGCGGTCAGCACACCGATCGGAATTTCATGGGGCAGCACGGCTCGGGTGACGGTGTCTGTTCCCAGCAAAAGAATCGCCCCTGCAAACAGCGAAACGAGAATCAGCCGCTGGTTGTCCGGACCGGTCAGGGTACGCATGATATGGGGAACCAGAAGTCCTACGAATCCGATGATTCCCGACACCGATACACAGACGGCCGAAACGAGCGATGCGGTGATCAGAAGAATCATCCGGACTTTGCGGGTATCGACTCCCAGCGATGCGGCAGTTCGAGATCCGAGCGCCAGCACATTCAGCTCTCTGGAAAAATATCCGCAAATGAACACACCTGCCGCTACAGTACCGAAAGTCAGCCAGACATCGGCCCAGGTTTTGGAACCGAAACCGCCCATCAGCCAGAAAATGATCACATTGACCTGTTCATCGACCATATACTTGATGAAACTGACCCCTGCGGACAGAATGGCCGAAACGATGATACCGGACAGGATGAGGTTGCTCGAAGACAGCCCTGCGCTGGATGATGCCAAAAAAATGACCGCCAGCAGGGTCAGGCCCGCACCGATAAACGCAAACAGCGGAACGGACCAGATTCCCCAGATGCCGATGTTCAGCCACAAGGCAAAAGAGGCTCCCAAGGCCGCACCGGCGGATACTCCCAGCGTGTAGGGATCGGCCAGCGGGTTCAGCAGTATCCCCTGAAACACGACACCGGACAGCGCCAGCCCGGCGCCCACCGATGCGGCGGTGAGAATCCGGGGCAGCCGGACATCGGTGATCACAACCGGAAACAGCGAATCGATCCCATCCAGAAGCGAATTGATCCCCAGCAGTTTGGCCAGAACAATCCGCAGCACATCGGAAAACGAAATCCGCATGTATCCCAGGCCGCTGGAAATAACCAC
>CAYQKZ010000346.1:0-3648 GCA_964418135.1 uncultured Desulfobacterales bacterium | reverse complement strand
GGGGAGGGCTGGGGTGGGGGTTTCAAAAGCGCAGATTGTACCCATTTGAAGTATAAAAAGATATTTTAGAGGCTTGTCGATCCCACCATGACCGAACTGGCTGAAAAAAAGACAACCAATACGCCTGCAGACGCACCGCCGTCTTCTTTCATCGCTGCGTTGATGAAACCCGACCGTTTCGATCATCCTGTAAAAATATGCGAGCTGATCGAGACCCATGCTTCCTGGGTCATTCTGACAGGAACATTTGCCTATAAAATCAAGAAACCGGTCGATCTGGGATTTCTGGATTTCTCCACCCTCGAAAAACGCCGGTTCTGCTGTGAAGAAGAGCTGCGCCTGAACCGAAGGCTGGCCCCCGGAATTTATCTGGAACTGGCACCGATCTATGGTTCGCTCCAACAGCCGGAATGGATTGGAACCGGCCATCCCATCGAGTATGCCGTCAAAATGCGCCAATTTCCGCAGGAAGCCCAATTGGACAGAGCCCTGAACGCCGGATATCTGGAACCGCGGCATATCGACGCATTTGCCGAGCGGATCGCCCGGTTTCACCAGGAGATCGCCATTGCCGGGATGGACAGCGAGTATGGTGATCTGGAACACGTCCAAAAACCGGTGTTGGACAATTTTTATCAGATCCGCAGGCACATCTCGGACATCAGCCTTTTGGAGCCGCTATACGAACTGGAAGACTGGATTCGTTCCGAATTGAAAACCCTGGAATCGGTCTTTATCCGCCGCAAATCCGAAGGATTCATCCGTGAATGCCACGGCGATCTTCATCTTCGGAATCTGGCATGGATCGATGATGCGCCGGTGGGGTTCGACTGCATCGAATTCAATCCCAACCTCAGATGGATCGATGTCATCAGCGATGCAGCCTTTCTGGTGATGGACCTGCAGGATCGCCACCGGCCCCGGCTGGCCCGGCGGTTTTTGAACCGATATCTGGAGTGTACCGGCGATTACGCCGGGCTGCGCGTGCTGCCGTTTTATTCGACCTACCGCGCACTGGTCCGCGCCAAAGTGAATGCCATCCTGGCCGGGCAATCCGGAATCGCTGCCAGAACAGCGGCTGCCGCAGGAAAGGATTTCAGCGATTACCTGATGCTGGCCAAACGACATGCCGGACGGGACATCCCGCAACTCATCATCACCCACGGCATGTCGGCATCCGGCAAAAGCACGATAACCGGCGCCCTTCTCGAATGTATGGACGCCATCCGCATCCGCTCCGATGTCGAACGCAAACGGCTGTATGGCATAACATCGGAATCAGACGCTCGTACCACCGCCGGACATGGCATTTACACGGAAGAGGCGACGCGGAAAACATATGACAGACTGGCGGAATTATCCGAACAGATACTGGATGCGGGATATTCGGTGATTGTGGATGCCACCTTTCTTGAGATCGATCAGCGGCAACAGTTTCAGCGGTTGGCGACAAACAGAAAAGTCCGATTTCACATCCTGCATTGTACGGCCTCGGCCGACACCCTCCGCCGGCGAATTCTCGAACGACCGAAATCTGTATCCGACGCCGATTTGGTCATTCTGGAACACCAGATCTGGAACAGTTGGCCTCTGACGGAAGCTGATCGACGTTATTTGATTGAAATCGATACCGAATCTTCTCATGATGGAAGTTTTCTGGTAAATCAATTAACCGCGCAGCAGTAGTCTTTTGCAAACGAACATAATCGGCATTTTCCTTCAATGGATTTCTCGATATCGGTTGACATGGGAATGTCGATCTGTCAAATCAGTAACAAATCATCTGCTCATACACTGTCTTAAGCAACTCACATGAAATAATATCTCAGATCGAGATGTTTTTTAATTCACATGGATGAACAGGATATACATGATAAGGAAATATATTATGAAAAACAAAGGGCTTTGGGTATGTCTGCTTTACGTTCTCCTTACTTTTTCCGCTTTTGCATCTCCTGCACCGGACACCGGATCGTCTGATTACGATTTGGTTCAAGCAGGCAGCCCATCCGAACCCCAGGTTCTGGCACGGGTTGAAGTTCCGGAGAATCTTCAATCCCTCCATTTGCCCGTTTATGCGGGACTGGTGGATGGGTCCGGTGTTTTCTACGCCCTGGTCATGACAACCCGCACCCAATTAGACACATCCGGTGTTTCCTATCAAGTCATCGACACCTGCCCGTCCGATATGCGCTATCTGCTCGCTTTCTCCGCAACTCCCGATCATCATGAAAAAGCGGCGCTTCAGATTCCTGTCCTTTACGATGACGGCCGCTGTATTATCGTGCGCAATATCGACGAAGCCGATGAATTTCTAACGGACATCGGCTTCGAGCTGAAACTGCTGAACGCAGAACCAATGCGGCTATATCCGGTGGAAATCGATAAGGCACTTGCCGAGGGCGCTGTGACGCCGATATCGGATGTCACCACCATGCTGGGCCAGGTAGACATCGATGCCGTCACCTCGACCCTTTCCCAATTGAGCGGCGCGTCTCCTGCAACAATCGACGGCACGCCCTACACCATCACCACCCGCCGGACCGACTCCGGCACACCGATTGAAAAATCCGTCCAATACATTATCGACCATCTGAAAAAAGACGGGCTGACAGTCTCGACCCATGACTGGGCGCTCGAAAATTACAGTGGCCGCAACATCATCGCCGAATTGAAAGGAAAAACGAATTCCGGCGAAATCGTCATCATGGTGGCTCATTTAGACAGCATTTCAAACAAAGTCCTGGCACCCGGGGCCGACGATGACGCCAGCGGCTGTGCAGCACTTCTGGCAGCAGCGGATATCATGAGGAAGTACTCGTTTCAGCGCACCATCCGGTTTCTTTTCACGACCGGAGAGGAGCAGGGACTTCTTGGCAGCCAGGTCTATGTCAAGGATATCGATGGGCAGAAAATCGTCGCCGTCTTGAATCTGGATATGACCGGATACAGTACCAGCGGGCTGACCCCTCCGGTTCAGAACATCAAAACACGGAATACCAAAGACCCCGGAAATCCGGCGGATATGGTCATTGCCAACCTGTACAAGGATGTTGTGACTACATACGGACTGAACACGACCCTGAATGTCAAGATCCGGCAGGACAGCGATTCAGCCAGCGACCAATCGTCTTTCTGGGATAAATCGATCCCCGCTGCCTGGGCGATCGAGGATGACTACGACAATTACAACAAAGACAATTACCACACGGAAAACGACAAGTTATCCACACTGAATATGCCTTACTGCACCGCCGTGGTGAAGGCGTCTCTGGCAACGGTGGCCCATATAGCCGGCGTAATCGGCCAAAGCTCACTCGAAGCCGAACTTCAGAAAATGCTCGACAATGCCATCACCACTTCCAAAACCAAAACACCCGGAGCGGTTCTGCTGGTTTCTACATCGTCCACTCGGTATGTGGTTGCCGGCGGACAGTCCATTCTTTCTTCCGCAACCGCAATGAAAGCAGCCGATATGCTGCGGATTGCCAGTATGACAAAATCCTTTGTGTCCACAGTGATATTGAAGCTTCGTGAAGAAGGCAAGCTGAACCTGGACGACACCGTCGCCAAGCACCTTCCCGAAACAGCGGCAAAGATCGCCAACGGTCAGACCGCCACGATTCGGCAGCTCCTCAACATGTCTAG
>CAYQKZ010000345.1:0-3659 GCA_964418135.1 uncultured Desulfobacterales bacterium | reverse complement strand
CTCAGGAGCTTGCAGTGATTTCATAAACATCAAAAAACGTAATTTTTTCTCACGTTTTTAAAGACAAAAGCCTATATGCTCCGGCTTGAGATGCTCAGTCGTATCGGGTGCATCAGCACCGAGCGGTCAATGAAGGTATTGACAACTTTTTTTTAACATAATACATAGCCCGTAAAGAACTCGGCATTTCAAACGGGTGATTTTACATCGCCCTGACCCAAACGATCAGTCTATAATCTGGAATGCCGATACGTATCCCACTTTTCAACAGAAAACGCGACTCTGGTTTTCTCTTGAAACAAAGAGGAAGAGAACATGCAACCTGCAGGTACTGCTGCAACCCTGTCGCCCTGGGAACCCGGCCTTCTGGCCATGTTGACCTATGGCGCAATGGTGGTCGCCCTGATGGCGATCCTGCTGTTTTGCTGCTCCCATCTGGGTGAAAAAAAATCCGGACGAGAGAAAGAGCGGCCTTACGAAAGCGGCATCATCCCGACCGGCCCCGCACGGCTGCACACACCGGCAGCATTTTATCTGGTTGCGGTTTTTTTTCTTATTTTCGATGTGGAGGCTGCCTTTGTTTTTTCCTGGGCGGTTTCTTTCTACAGCCTGGGATGGGCAGGCTGGACGCAGATGACATTTTTCATCGTACTGCTGCTCTTCGGGCTGTGTTACGTATGGAAGAAGGGAGGACTGGCGTGGGGAACACCGGCATCACCGCCTACCTGCAACAGCAAGATTTCCTGCTGACCCGCCTGGATGCGCTCATCAACTGGTCCCGCCAGTACAGCCTCTGGCCCATGTTCTTCGGGCTGTCCTGCTGTTTTATCGAAGAGGCGGCATCGTTTACATCCCGGTACGATATCGCCCGTTTCGGCGCCGAAGTCATGCGGGGATCGCCCCGTCAGGCCGATCTGATGATCATTTCCGGAACCGTTTTCAAAAAAATCGCTCCGGTGGTGGTGCGGCTTTATGAACAGATGGCAGAACCACGCTGGGTAATCTCCATGGGGTCCTGCGCCAATTCCGGCGGCATGTACGATGTTTACAGCGTGGTTCAGGGCGTGGATCAACTCCTGCCGGTGGATATTTACATTCCCGGATGTCCCCCGCGTCCCGAAGCCGTATTGCATGCTCTCACCCAGCTCCAGCAGAAAATCCGCACCCACGAACGCCCGGCACGATCCGTCCTCAATCTCGAAGGCGGCAGCCAGGGCACGCAACAGCCCGTTCGGGTGGATGGCATCAGCAAGAGCCGAGACACACGGGGCACCGGGTACGAAGGGATTCCAATCCGGGGCACAGCGGCAACCCCGCCGTATTTCAAACAAAACGGCACCGAACGGATATGGACGCCGCCCGCCCGTCACAGCGAATTGACACCCGTCGATCGATCTCTGTGCGCCCAGCTTCAGGAAAAATTCAGGGATGCGGTGCAGCCTGCCAGTGAAACCGCCGACATGTTGACGCTTCAGGTAAATGCGGATCAGGCTCCGGATGTTCTGGATTTTCTGAAAAACACATCCAGTCCGCGATTTCCGCGCCTCGAAGACCTGACAGCCATCGATGAATCGGCCCGAAAAGACACAGACCGTCATTCGGATTTTACACTGGTTTATCACTTGCTTTCGTTTGAAGGCCCCCGTCGCCTGCGCATCAAGACCCCGCTGTATGGTTCACATCCGTCCGCTCCCACCCTCACCCGTCTGTGGCCCAACGCCGACTGGTACGAACGAGAAGTCTTCGACCTATTCGGCATCGATTTCAAAGGCCATCCAAACCTCCGACGCCTTCTCCTGCCAGATGACTGGAAAGGGCATCCGCTGCTGAAATCCTGTTCCGGAAGAGCCACCGACATGCCGCCATATACGGCGGCAGACGCCATGTTCCACCAGCCGCTGGATGCCGGGGTCTTTTTCCGCAGGCCGGACGGCGAAAAGGAACTGCTGCTGAATCTGGGCCCCCACCATATCAGCACACACGGCCTGATGCGGTTTGTTCTGGCACTCGACGGTGAAACCATATCCGATATCGACATGGACATCGGCTATCATCACCGGGGTGTCGAAAAAATCGGGGAACGCCAGTCCTGGCATCAGTTCATTCCATACACCGACCGGGTGGATTATATGAACGGAACAGCCAACAATCTGTCCTACCTCTTGGCCGTCGAAACCCTTGCCGGAATCCGGGTGCCGGATCGGGCCCAGTGCATTCGGGTGATGCTCAGTGAATTCTTCCGGCTCAACAATCACCTGATCTGGTTTGCCACGTTCGCCCATGATCTGGGGGCCATGACCCCCAATTTTTACACGTTCCGGGAACGCGAGCGGATCATGGACATCGTGGAGATGATCACCGGCGGCCGGCTGCATCCCGCATGGTTTCGCATCGGCGGAGTGGCGGCCGATCTGCCCGATGGATGGAAAGATGCGGTCGATGGATTTATCAAAGACTTTCCGGAACGGATCAAGGAATACGAATCCCTGACTACCACCAACCCGATTTTCAAGGCCCGGACCAAGGGAATTGGCCGCCTTTCCCTGCAGGATGCCATCGACCGAGGGGTCACTGGCCCGATGCTGCGCGCCTGCGGCATGGACTGGGATGTTCGCAAAAAATTCCCCTATTCCGGATATGACAATTATGATTTCGATATCCCGACCGCCACCGAAGGAGACTGTTATGCCCGCTACCGGGTTCGGGTCGAGGAAATGCGGCAGAGTGCGCGGATCATTCAACAGGCGGCAAACCGGATGCCAGCAGGGCCTTACATCAACGAGGACTGCCGTTACAGCATCCCGCCGAAGTTTAAATCGCTGCAAAACATCGAAACCCTGATTCATCATTTTGTCCACACGACGCGCGGCCCCAGAATACCGGCCGGAGAAGCCTACGCCGCCATCGAATCCCCGCGCGGAGATCAGGGATATTATGTGGTCAGCGACGGCAACAGCACCGCCTACCGGATGCGGATCCGAACACCGGCTTTTGCCAATGTTCAGGCCATTCCGCTGATGGCCAAGGGCGCTTCCATCGCCGATTTTGTGGCCATCATCGGATCGGCGGATTATCTGATGCCGGACATCGACCGATAGATGAAAGGACTGCCATGATACCCGACGATCTCAAGGAAATGCTGCAACGTCGGATTGCCGCAACCGATCACCCGCGGGAGCAGGTCATGGATATCGTTTTCATCCTGCAGGACCGCTTCGGATATCTAAGTGATCCGCTGTTGGAAGAAGTGGCGGCACTGGTCGACATGACCCCTCTGGAAGTGGAGGAAATCGCCACATTCTATGAATTCATCTACCGAAAACCCGTTGGCCGCCACGTCATCCATGTCTGCGACGGCGTGGTATGCTGGATGCTGGAATATCAGTCGGTGCTGGATTACCTGCGCAGCAAACTGGGTATCGATTATGGACAAACCACGGATGACGGTCGTTTCACCCTGCTGCCCACCTGCTGCCTCGGCTACTGCGATCGGGCGCCAGCCATGATGATCGATCGAAAAATTTACGGCAAGCTGACGCCGGAACGAATCGATGAGATTCTGGGAAAGTTACAATAATTGCAAATTCTATTTCAAAATCGCCACCCCGACCGCATCGCATCGCTGGAAGAATACCGAAACAGCGGTGGGTATGAGGCCC
>CAYQKZ010000344.1:0-3666 GCA_964418135.1 uncultured Desulfobacterales bacterium | reverse complement strand
CGGGTTTCCCGTTGGAATCTCACCGACTGAGCCGATTTCTGGTGGAACTGGCCGATGTATGGATGGAACAGGGTGATCACCGACATATCAAGATTGGCCCCTTCAATCGTTTACTCGACTATTTTGTACACGGAAACCGGAACTTGCTCTGTATCTGGCAGGATAACTGTGCCAACGAGTTCATCTGCATCGATCCGAATGGTAACGTGGCGCAGTGTGATTGCTGGGTGACCGGATATCCCGAATTCTGGTTCGGTAATATCTTTGACGACATCAGCCTGGCGAATCTGCTGCATGAGAGCGACGCCCGCAGGCGCCTTCTGGCCAGACCGGGGGCGTTGATCCTGAAGGAGGATTGCCTGGACTGTGTTTATCTGACCGTGTGTCATGGCGGGTGTCCGGTACGGGCATATACTGTATATGGGGATCTCTTCCGGAAAGACCCATACTGCCAACTTTATCGGACACTTTTCGCACATCTGGAAAGGGCTGCGGATCGTTTTCCGGTTCTGCCGGAGCCGAAGCCGGGCACCGTTGAGTGTGGTATCGATTAGGAATAAAACATGCAATGAAAATAAACCGGAGCAATTTTTCCAAGGCTGAACCGTATGCTGTTATGACATGACTTTCGGCCATTTTAGAAAGTCTATAGAGTGGTTTTTTCCGAAAAATCTTGACAGGATGGGCGATTTCCATCAATAAGAATGAAGTGTGAACCAGACTGATATTACCTGTCCTCATAATTCATATTTATCTTTGCGCTGGCGCAAAGATACCTGTCAACAATCGTGATATGTAAAAGGTATTCGAAAATAACCATTCATAAATTGCAGCGTTGAAATTCGTTTTTGCGCAAACATGAAGCAATGCATGTTTGCGCAGGTTCTGTCTAATCGTTTTCCGATCAATGCGGGAGGCCAACGCATGTCTCCAAGATTGTTCAAGAGTCTTTTTGCCATTGTCGTTCTCGGCGCAATCGGGGGTTACTTTGTGATGTTCGGCCCCCCCAAACTCATGGCCAGAACCGAAAGTCCGGATTTCTGCGCTTCCTGTCATGTCATGGAATCCCAGTTCGAAGCCTGGTTTCATACCGGCGCGCACCGCAGTATCAAATGTATCGACTGTCACCTTCCCCACGACAATATCGGCGCCTATTACGTCTGGAAATCCATCGACGGCATGAAAGATTCTGTCGTGTTTTATTCCGGAAAGGTGCCGGATAAAATTACGCTGTCGGAACATGGGGAAAAAGTGCTTCAAACCAACTGCATCCGCTGTCATGGCACCACAGTTGAAAAAATTGATCCGGCTCGCCAGTGCTGGCAGTGTCACCGCTGGCTGCAGCACAGCCGGGCCGGTATCCGGCTTACGAACTGAGACCCCTACCATTGTTTTTCTTCATTAAAAAAGGAGATGCCCGATGACTGTTTCATTTCACTCCACGGTTTTTCGCGTATTTCTGGTCATTGCCATGGTGGCGGCTCTGGCCGGATGTCAGCCATCCAAACCGGAACCCCGGCAGACCGTAGTCATCCCGGACGGTGAAATCGATCCGGCGGTATGGGGGAAGGCCTATCCCGAAGAGTATGAACTCTGGAAAAAAACCGCCGATACGATCGCCAAGCGCACCAGCAAATACAAGACCGGCATGGACAGCGGACCGATCTCGGTCGATAAATTATCCGAATTTCCCTACATGGCGCTGCTCTTCAATGGCTGGGGGTTCGGGGTCGAATACAACGAACCCAGGGGACATGCCTACATGATCCGGGATCAGCTCGAAATCGATTCCTCCCGTTTGAAAGCCGGCGGTGTCTGTCTCTCGTGTAAATCACCCTACGCACCGAAACTCGAGAAAGAAATGGGCATGGATTATTACAAAAAACCCTTCAAGGAAGTCCTGGATAAAATTCCCGAAAAAGATCGAACCCTGGGGGTGGCCTGTATCGACTGTCATAGCAACAAGGACTTGACGCTGAAAATTTCCCGCGGCTTCACCCTGGTCAAAGCCCTTCAGGACATGGGTGTCAATCCGGATGCCCTGACCCGACAGGAAATGCGTTCAACGGTCTGCGCCCAGTGTCATGTCACCTATGCTATCAACAAAGATGCCGAAGGCAAATCCGTCGGCGTTTATTTCCCCTGGCAGAACAGCAAATGGGGTGCCATTACGATCGAGGATATCATCAAACGGCTTCGCAGCGATGACACGGTCAAGGAATGGAAGCAGACCGTCACCGGATTCAAGATGGCGTTTATCCGACATCCGGAATTCGAGTTCTGGACCAACAGCAGCGTACACTTCAAGGCCGGAGCATCCTGCGCCGATTGCCATATGCCATACACCAAAGCCGGTGTTTACAAAGTTTCCGACCATCGGGTGATGAGTCCAATCCAGAATGAAATGCGCGCCTGTCAGCAGTGTCATGCCGAAAGCCCCGACTGGCTCAAGGAACGGGTTTTCGCCATTCAGGACCGCACGGTTTCCATGATGCTGCGCTCCGGATATGCCACGGCCACGGCGGCCAAGCTTTTCGAGATGACGCACAAGGCCAGGGACGCCGGCAGCGTCATCGATGAGACCCTCTATAACAAGGCAAAAGATTTTTATGAAGAAGCCTTTTATCGGGCGCTGTTCATAGGTGCGGAAAATTCCATGGGTTTTCATAATCCTGCAGAAGGGCTGCGGATACTTGGAGATTCCATTGCGTTTGCCACCAAAGCCGAAGGCTATCTGCGGCAGCTTCTGGCAAAGGCCGGTGTCGATGTGCCAATCAAGGTTGACCTGGAAATGATGAAATATGTCGATCAACGTGGAGAGAAAAAGTTAAAATTCAACCCATCCCTCGAGTTCAAAGATCCCATGGGGGTTCAGGATCGGTTTTAATCCCTGCCATATACATCCGGTCAGCCGCTGTCACCATCGGCTGACCGGGTTTTTCCCTCTTTGTACAACGCTTAAAAACATTCCTTTTCAATCGTTTTCCGGGTTTTGCTCACCTGCTGGGCCCCTCCCAGTCCTCCCCGCTGGGGGAGGAACGTTCCATAGCCACCATCAATTATTTTATGGTTGCGCTCACTCCGGCGGCTCGGTATCTGGGGTGTTCTTCGGCGAAAATCTCTCGAAAAAAGATTGAAACGGATTGAGATTTTTCAAGTTGTCCTGAGCCGATTTGGTCAAACCGGAGCCAAGGTTTAGCCAGCTCAGAAACTGTTCATCGACGGATGATTGATAATTCACATAAGACTGTATGATCTGGTGCAGATATTTTTCGAAAAACCCGCTCAATGTATTGTCCCCGTATTGGATGAGCAGATGCAGCAGGGATACCGGCATCAGTCCATGATGATTCTTGGCCTGTTCCAGCAGAATCTGGGTTAAAATGAAAGCCGTAACGTCTTCCAGAGTCTTGGCGTCGGTTACCTTGACCTGTTTGCCATGACGAATCATTTCCGTTACTTCACTCAATGTAACGAATTTTTTCTGTTCAGGATCATAGAGTCGCCGGTTGGTATATTTTTTCAATTCAATGGGGTTTTCCATAGATGTTCCTGCATTGATGTTAAACAACAATTCTGTTATATACTGCAAGCGGGAACAATCTGCGCTTTTTGAACCCCCACCCCGGCCTTCCCCCGCTGGGGGAGGGAGCTTAAGGAAAACGC
>CAYQKZ010000343.1:0-3676 GCA_964418135.1 uncultured Desulfobacterales bacterium | reverse complement strand
CCCGATGGGAGTGCAGACGGGCAAATACGATTTCTTCAATGCTGTTGATACGAAACAGTGCCTTTTTGTTGACCTTCAACAGACCGCAAACCCCTGCCATGAGATTGACGCGGCCTTCGCTGGTTTCGCTCAGCACGATTCCAGTACCTGCCGCAGCCCGTGCAATCCGGATGGCGGCATCATCTTCATGAATATCTCCGGGATCCAAATTCAACACAAAAATGTGTTCCTTACCCATCTTCAGAAGTTCGGGAACATCCTGTTGCTGAATAACATGTCCTTTCTTAAATGCCCTTCCCTTGAATTCACCGGGAACGATGCTGGTGATATCATGACACAACAGCATTCCCACCGCTTCTTGAACCGGGATCGATTTCATCACTGCTCCCCTTTACAATCCATAATTTTTTGTAAGTTCCGGGCTGCCTGCTGAATGTGTCGGATGATATCCGGCAAGACATCCTTTTCCATTGCGCCGGCAAAACCAACCACCCACAGAGCCAGGGGCAGCCCCCGGTGATTTCCGACACCAACCGCAACCGCCCTGACGCCTGGAAGGTACTCTTCATCATCCACCGCATATCCATTCTGACGAACCCGATCGATTTCATCAAGATATTTACTTTTGTCGGTAATGGTTTTTTCGGTGTACCGGGGCAACTCCCGCTCCGCGATGAACTGCACCGCCTGATCCGGAGACAAGGAAGCCAAATACACTTTTCCCAGCGCACCGGCCAGCAAAGAGATGGATGATCCGGCCGGCGCCGATATCTTGAGCGTTTTTTTGGATTCGGCGGTTGCCACGATAATCCCCCGGGATCGGCCCAGAACGCCCAGAAAAACGGTTTCTCCGATCTGATCGCGCAGGGCTTCCAGCAGGGGTCTGGCTTTATCACCGACCTGAAAATAATTCCAACTTTGAAACGCCAGCTCCACAACCGCTGGTCCCAGAACGATTTTTTTCCCGTGCGGGCTCTGCTCCAAAGCACCGACACGGAGCAGGGACTGAATCAGCCCATGGGTCGTACTCTTGCTCCATCCCAGATTTCTGGCAAGCCCGCTCAGACTCTGTTCCGCAGGGGATTCGGCCACGAGCTTCAGCAACTGAAAAGCCCTCTGAACTGCAGGCGCATGATATCCAGTGGAAACAACATTGTTTTTCATAATGCTCCATCAGTTCAGTATAGTGAACAATCATATACGGATGTTTAATTCAAAAAGACTTGATATGTCAATATAAAAATAGTTATTGACTTATCAAAGAAAATTGTTAAATAACATTGTCATCGATATCGTTCATTGACATGGACAATTCAATTGCAAATTTCTCGACTGCTCACTATGACGGCATCGCATTCTTTTTCAGACACCTCACTCTATTTGATGCGCCATGGTGCCGTACAAACCTTACAGGAAAAGCGGTTTGTCGGACAGATTGATTTGCCGCTCTGCCCCGATGGCCGCAAACAGTCCGAATGCCAGGGCCGATACCTGATGGACATTTCGTTTTCCGAAGTGTGGTGCAGCGATCTGAAAAGGGCACAGGAAACTGCTGCCATTGTCTGTCACGGCCGAAAACTGGCAATACAATCGGCACCGGAACTGCGAGAGATTCATCTTGGCCGATGGGAAGGAATGGCCATGTCGCAAATTCGCAAGCAATTCCCGGATCTTTGGCAGGCAAGAGGTCAGGATATGGCGCATTTTCGACCGCCCGGAGCCGAAAGTTTTTTCGATCTTCAGCAGCGGACGGTTCCATTCATTTGTCAACTTGCAGCACGATCAACCGGCAATATTCTAATCGTCACCCATGCCGGCGTCATCCGCGTGCTGTTATGCCGGGTCCTGCAGATACCGCTGTCTCATTTATTTCGGATTCACCTGGATTATGGAGGGTTGACACGCATCGAAGATATCAATGGAGAACCACGGGTCACGGCTGTGAACATCTCCCCTGCCTGAAATCCCATACGGTGGTTTCCATCAATGAGTATATCATCATAAAGCGAACAACCGTTGACCGTAAACTGACAACGGTCAACGGTTACATGAACATCCGTAGGGACGGCTTTCAAAACCGCCCCTGCCAATCCGCCCTTTTGAATGTAACATGGTATTAACCGAGGAGAACATCATGCTTTTACCCAAATTCGATTTTCATGAGCCCAAGACATTGAATGAGGCCTGTCAGATACTGGCGGAATATGGCACCAAAGCTAAAATTCTGGCTGGTGGAACCGATCTGATGGTCAACATGAAGAAAAAAATCCTGTCTCCGCAACAAGTTGTTTCCATTTCGCGGATTCCGGAATTGAAAGAACTGGACACCTCCGGTGACCAGACCCGGATCGGTGCCTGTTTTACGGTCGCAGACATCTGTGAATCGGGTGCCATTCTGAAGCGGTTGAGCGCACTGACCGAAGGCGCCAAAAATCTGGGCACGCCGTTGATCCGCAACCTGGCGACCATCGGTGGAAATATCGGCTCCGCCCGACCAGCGGCCGATCTCCCCCCGCCCTTGATGGCTTATGGCGCCCAGGCCGTTCTCGGCAGTATTTCCGGCAACAGAACCGTACCTCTGGATCAGTTTTTTCTCGGACCGGGTTTTACCGCTATGAAACCCGATGAAATCCTTACCGAAATTCAGGTACCACCGCTGTCTCCCGGCGCTGGCGCCGGTTATATCAATATTGGTGTCCGAAAGGGGCAGGACTGCAATCTGGTGAATGTGGCCTCCTACATTTCACTCGATTCCGACGGCACCATTCGGAATGCACGCATCGTGATGGGTTGCGTCGGCCCGATCCCGTTGCGGGCCCGAACCGCGGAACAGTTGCTGATCGGCCAAAAGCCGGATGCAGCACTTTTTTCCAGAACCGGAGATGCCGCCCGTACAGACTGCACTCCGATCGATGACTTCCGCGGAACCGCCGCATACAAAAAAGATATGGCCGGAGTATTGACCCGAAGAACGCTTGAGATCGCCTATCGCCAGGCCACCCATTGATAGAAGAAGGGAGAACATGTATGAAAAAACTGATTCGTCTGACCATCAACGATCACCCCTATGAAGTGGCTGTGGAATCCAATCAGACACTGGTCGATCTGCTAAGGTATCAAATTGGGCTGACCGGCACCAAAAAAGGATGCGAAATGGGAGACTGCGGGTCCTGCACCGTGATCATGGACGGCAAAGCGGTCAATTCCTGCCTGGTTCTGGCCATTCAGGCGGATGGCCGCGACATCCAGACCATTGAAGGAATGGAAACCAATCAGGGCCTGCATCCGGTTCAGGAAGCTTTCGTTGAAAAAGGTGCTATCCAGTGCGGATTCTGTTCATCCGGTATGATTCTTTCAGCCAAAAGCCTGCTGGATAAAAAACCAAATCCCAGTGAAACCGATATTCGAAGAGCCTTGTCCGGAAACCTCTGCCGCTGCACCGGGTATCAGAAAATCATCGAGGCCGTCCAATCCATAAGAATGAAGAATGAAGGATGAATGGTCCTTACTTCATACTTCATCCTTCATAATTATCATTTATCAGGAGATTTCTCATGAGCGAATATACCGTCATTAACAGCAGGGCCGTGCGGCGGGATACGCCGGACAAAGCTTGCGGAAAAGCTGTTTTCATCGATGACATGAGCCTGCCGGGAATGCTTTACGGCGCATTGCT
>CAYQKZ010000342.1:0-3677 GCA_964418135.1 uncultured Desulfobacterales bacterium | reverse complement strand
GCGGATCATTTCCTGTTCTTTGGTAAGATCAAAATCCAACGGATTTCCTCCTTTTCTGCAACAGTGGAAAAAATGGAACAAAGACCGAATCGAGCACGGATGTCAGCGTATATCAACTAATATGAACGAGCGCTCAGTCAAAATACTTTATCATGTCGTTTTTGTTTTTGTCAAGTAATTATCGGCGATATCTCGAATCGCCCCTTGTTCTTGAGTTGGCGGAATACTTGGTGTATGCTGATCGAAAAATGAATCGTCAATCCGAATCCGTGTTGCTTCCATTCCATGAAAGATACTTGTTTGGAGTTACCCTCCCACGAATATTCCCATTTGCTGATTGGCATATCCGTCGATCCCGGCGTCTATCTGATGAAAGATGCGGCGGGGAAAATCATTTATGTCGGAAAAGCCAGAAATATCAAAAAACGCCTGACCTCCTATTTCAACCGGCCCGAACATCCGGACCCGAAAACCGCGGTTCTGGTCAAAAAGATTGCATCCATCGACACCATCATCACGGCAACGGAAAACGAAGCCCTGATTCTGGAATCGACCCTGATCAAACAGCATCGCCCCCGGTACAATGTCATCCTGAAAGACGACAAACGGTATCCATCCCTGCGGATGGACATCAAAAGCCCGTATCCCAGTTTAACAGTGGTGCGAAAAATCAGTCGGGACGGCGCCCTGTATTTCGGACCGTACACATCGCCGTCTGCCGTGTATCAAACTCTTAAAATCATAAATAAAACGTTTCAACTGCGTAAATGCAAGGATCGAATGTTCAAAATTCGAACCAGGCCTTGCATCAATTACCAGATGGGTTCCTGTCTGGGGCCATGCTGCCTTGCAGTGGATACGGAGCGATATCAGGACATGGTGCGGGAAGTTGCTTTGTTTTTGAAAGGCAGAACGCCGGATCTGGTGGCCAAGTTGAAACAGGATATGACGGCAGCGGCTGCGAAAAGGGAGTATGAACGGGCTGCCGAAATTCGCGACAAACTGTTTGCCATCGAAAAAACACTGGAAAAACAGATCGTCGTCATGCCGGATTTTTTGGACCGGGATGTTGTCGCTTTTGCCCGATCCCCGGCGGATGCCATTGTAACGATACTCTTTGTCCGGGCCGGGCATTTGATGGATTCCAGAAATTTTCATTTTTCCGAAACACTGGCAACCGATGCCGAATTGATCGGGTCATTCATTCAGCAATTTTATGAGCGGACAACCCATATTCCGGATGAAATCCTTGTTTCCGTGTTTTTCGAAGACATGGGGGTGATTCAGGAATGGTTGACGGACTTGAAGAAAACAAAGGTGGACGTGCTTTGGCCTCAGAAAGGACCCAAGGTACATCTGATTCACATGGCCGAGCAGAATGCCGGCAACGAGCTGAAGAATCTTGTCGAAGACCGGTTGAGCGATCAAAACCTGCTGCTGCGGCTTCAGAAACAGTTGAATTTATCCAGGCTTCCCGAGCGAATCGAATGCTTTGACAATTCTCATATCGGCGGCACCCAGCCGGTTTCTGCGATGGTGGTTTTTGAACAGACCCGTCCGAAAAAATCCGATTATCGAAAATATCGCATCAAAACCGTGTCCGAACCCGACGATTACGCCACCATGGCCGAGGTTCTCAAACGACGATATGGAAAAGGTGAAGACGCCGCACCTTTTCCGGATTTGCTCATGGTCGATGGCGGAAAAGGCCAGTTAAGCATTGCCGTGTCCGTTCTGGATGAGCTGAATCTGTCGGGCCGCTTCGATGTGATCGGTATTGCCAAAAAAGATGAACTCAAAGGCGAAACCCAGGATAAAATCTATAAGCCGGGGCGGATGAACCCGGTCAATCTGGACAGGGAAGGGGGGCTGCTGCTGTTTTTACAGCGGATTCGGGATGAAGCCCATCGGTTTGTCATTACGTTTCACCGGTCCCGGCGGGGAGCGGCAGCGATCCGTTCTGTTCTGGATGGCATTCCCGGAGTCGGGCCAAAGCGAAAGCAGGCGCTTCTCAAGCATTTCGGAAGCGTCAAAGCCATTCGTGCCGCTTCCCTCGATGCGTTGTCTCAGGCGCCGGGAATGAATCGAAAAACTGCGGAAATGATTCGGAGCAGGCTGTCAATTTCATCGACCGAAACCGAATAGAGGGGATGGCCGAAAAAACCTATCCCCTCCCTGCCGGCTTCCCAAAAACATTACCATGAAAAATCTGTTAACCACGAAAAACATAAAATGAAGGAATTTTCATGTCTGGGGGGTGAAGCCCGTCATGATTCATGCTCCGCATCAACCCAATTTTTTCAACACGCCTTTCAGCTCTTCAACCGCTGCCGCGGATTTTTCAAGAGCGGCTTTTTCATCATCTAACAGTTTGATTTCGATGATTTCCTCGACACCTGTGGCGCCCAATTTGACGGGAACACCGATAAACAGGTCGTTGAATCCATATTCACCCTGAAGCAGCACTGCGCAGGGAAGGATTTTTTTCTTGTCTTTCAGAATGGATTCCGCCATTTCAACAGCCGCGGATGCCGGTGCATAATAGGCGCTGCCAGTTTTCAGCAGGCTGACGATTTCCGCTCCGCCGGTAGCCGTCCGTTTGACCAGGGCGTCGATGCGGTCTTTGGACATCAGTTCGGTAATAGGGATACCGGCAACCGTGGAATAACGGGGCAGGGGAACCATGGTGTCTCCGTGACCGCCCAGAACGAACGCATGGGTGTTTTCGACCGATACATTCAGCTCCATCGAGATGAAGGCTCTGAAACGCGCAGAATCCAGGACACCCGCCATGCCGATGACCCGGTTCTTGGGAAATCCGCTGGCTTCATAGGCCACATGGCACATGGCGTCGAGGGGGTTGCTGACGACGATGATGATGGCATTGGGTGAATATTTGGCGACTTCTTTGGACACATTTTTAACGATACCGGCATTGACACCGATGAGATCGTCCCGGCTCATGCCGGGTTTTCGGGGGATACCGGCTGTGATGATGACGATGTCCGATCCTGCCGAGGCTTCGTAACTGTTGGAACCGGTCAGGTGGGCGTCGTGTTTTTCAATGGGCGCGGCCTCTGCCAGATCGAGGGCCTTTCCCTGGGGAACGCCCTCGACAATGTCTATCAGAACGACGTCGCACAACTCTTTTTCCGCCAGTCTCTGGGCAGCCGTAGCTCCCACATTTCCCGCGCCAATTACCGTAACTTTCTTGTCCATGAGTCAACTCCTTGTGTGGTGATGTTGGTGAATGATCCGCGGGCTGCTGAATCCAAAATGAAAATGAGCAGCCCGTAACGCTTCTGTTGTTTGTTTTCAGGCTATAGAAATAAAAACTTTGTTACTGTAAATCATATTCAGCGGATTGTCTGCATAAATGATATTAATTTTAATTGGTTTATATTATTGATAATATTTAAACATGATCGATTTGTTTTATTTGAATTAAACTAAAAAAAATAATTGATAACTCTTTGATATATAAAAAATATTTTTGAATTTAACAATCGTTTGGCATAAAAACGAAACATTGTTTCTTTTTTCTGATATATGAATGACATTGTTCTGTCAAGCATAAAATGTCACAGTTCCGTCATCGCTGAGCGGGAAGAGAATCCCTTTACGCTGAAAAGAGACCATTGAATCTTTGGAAGCCGACTGGAACAGTAATGCCGAGG
>CAYQKZ010000341.1:0-3681 GCA_964418135.1 uncultured Desulfobacterales bacterium | reverse complement strand
CAATATCCGCAATCCGGGAGCATCCGTTTTGGCCGGAAATATTGGCGCTGGTTGCTGTGATGGGTCTTCCGACAGCACGAACCAGATCGCGGGCGATGGGATGAACCGGCAGCCGGATGCCGATTTTGCCGGTTCCGGCAGTCAGGCTGGGAATGATACCGGCACCGGCTTTGAAGACAATCGTGAGTTTTCCTGGCCAGAAGGCGGTCATGATCCGTTCGGCAACCGGAGGAATTTCCAACACCCAATTCCGAATGGCTTCCTGATTCGATACCAGAATCAAAATGGGTTTGTCCGGCGGACGTCGCTTCGCGGCAAACACCTTCTCGATCGCTGCGGGATTGGAAGCATCTGCGGCCAGACCGTAAAGCCCGGTCGTTGGAAAGACCACAATCCCCCCGTTGCAGATGATGCGTGCGGCCTCCCGGATAAGATCATCCCCGGGCCGGGCCGCGTCGATCCGTCGGACGTTATCTCTGGGATTCAATTTTTCGGGCTTTCTGTTCGACCTCGGTCGCCATCTGAATCTTGAACACTTCAAGGAGTTTTTCCAGACGCGGATCGGAAAGTGCCAGCATCTGAACCGCCAGGATTCCGGCATTCCTGGCTCCGGATTTACCGATGGAAACGGTTGCCACCGGAATTCCCGGCGGCATCTGTACCGTCGACAGAAGGGAGTCGAACCCCTGCAGGCATGACGAATCGATGGGAACCCCGATCACCGGAAGTGTGGTATGGGCCGCCAGTACCCCGGCCAGATGCGCCGCATGACCGGCACCCGCAATGATGACTTTGAGGCCGCGCCTGCGCGCCTGCCCGGCAAACTCCGCCGCTCTGGCCGGGCTTCGGTGGGCCGAAGCAATCGTCATCTGATACGGTACGCCGAATTTTTTCAGGATTACGGCCGCCTCTTCCATGATGGGAAGATCCGAGTCACTGCCCATGACGATCCCCACATGCGGGGCGGTTTCAAGACGCCGGACCGCTTTTTGTCCGATATCTCTACGATAATGAACCCCATCCCAGGTGATTTTGGAAACCGCCTGATAGGCCGTGGCAATGGCTTCTTTGATCGAATCTCCGAGAGCCGTGACCCCCAGCACCCGCCCACCGTTGGTCACGGTGGAAAGGTGATCGTCCCTGGCAACAGAAGTACCGGCATGAAACACGATGACACTCTTCAGTTTTCGAACATCATCGAGTCCTGAAATCGGAATGCCCTTGGCATACGCACCGGGATAACCGCCGGCCGCCATAACCACACATACCGACGCCCGTTCGTCGATCTCGATCTTACAGGTATCGAGCCTGTCATCGATCACCGCTTCCATAATGTCGATAATATCGTTTTTCAGACGGATCAACAATGGCTGAGCTTCCGGATCACCGAAGCGGGCATTGAATTCCAGCACTCTGATCCGATCGTTGTCGATCATCAGACCGGCGTACAGCACACCTTTATACGGACGTCCTTCCGCCGCCATACCGTTGACGGTCGGGATCATGATCTCGGACATGATTCTTCGGTGAAGATATCCATCCACCACCGGCGCCGGAGAATAGGCGCCCATCCCACCGGTGTTGGGGCCTTCATCGTTGTCGTAAACCGCTTTGTGATCCTGAGATGTCGGCAGGGGCAGAACGGTCTTTCCATCGGTAAATGCCAGAAAAGAGGCTTCTTCACCGGTCAGGAATTCTTCGACGACCACTTTTTTACCCGCCTCTCCGTAAGCCATATCCATCATGATCAATTTGAGAGCGGCCATAGCCTCTTCCAGGGTATGACAGACCACCACGCCTTTGCCGGCAGCCAGTCCGTCGGCTTTGACGACTAAAGGATAAGCCGCTTTTCTGATATATGCTTCGGCTTTTTCATACCGGGTGAAGGTTTTGCTTTCCGCCGTCGGAATACCGTATTGATTCATGAGGGATTTGGCGAAGGACTTACTGGATTCGATTTCAGCAGCTTTGCGGGTGGCACCGAAAATTCTGAGCCCCTTTTTCTGAAAGATATCCACGATACCGAGCGATAGCGGACCTTCCGGACCGACAATCGTTAAATCGATGGCTTCTTTTCTGGCAAACAGCACGAGTTTATCGATTTCTTCAGCACCGATCGGAACACATACAGCCAGATCCGCTATACCGGCATTGCCGGGGGCACAAAATATCTTTTTGACCCGCTGACTTTGCGCAATTTTCCACACCAGCGCATGTTCTCTGCCCCCACCGCCAATAACCAGAATTTTCATGAACATCCCTCCTCTGCTTCATATTGGATTGATTCCAAATCACCCCGCCGACATGCAATGCGGGGGAAATTATCACACATTCAATCCTGGCCGCAATGATCTTTTGCTTTCTCTAACGAAGGCGGGGGAGATTCAATAAGCAGCCAAACTTTTTCCATTCACCGTTGAAGGTGTTTTTTCATGGTATTTTTATTGAAAATCGCCTAAGTTCTGTTCTTCTTACGGGTGCGTGTATTTCGTGGTTCATCAAGTATTTTCACAGTTATTGGAATAAGAATTGCATAATAACAAATCATAATATATTTTAAATGGCTTTAAGCAATCACATGAAATAATCTCCCATATCGAGATATGTTTTATTTTACATGGCTGAACAGAATAAAGATTTCCATTCTTTCTTATTCATTATCCTGTCCATCCTGTATATCCATGTGAATATCTTTAAATGAATCATTGGTAGATTATTTTTTTCGAGTTGCCTTACTTCGATGGACAAGGTTGGTTCATCATAGTTTTTCCCATTCATCCTTTACCGTATCAATAAGAACAGGAATACCCATTTGTCATGAAATCCCTAATGAAAAACGAACACATTCGAAACATCGCCATCATTGCCCACGTCGATCATGGAAAAACCACGCTGGTGGATGCCATGTTCCGGCAATGCGGGCTGTTTCGTGAAAATCAGGATGTCAACGACCGCATCATGGACAGCATGGATCTGGAGCGGGAACGTGGCATCACCATTGCCGCCAAGAACTGCTCGGTCATCTGGAAAGGCATCAAGATCAACATCATCGACACACCCGGACACGCCGATTTCGGCGGAGAGGTCGAGCGCGCCCTGTCCATGGCGGACGGTGCCCTGCTCCTGGTGGATGCCTCCGAAGGTCCCCTTCCCCAAACCCGTTTCGTCCTGAAAAAAGCCTTCGAAGCAGGGTTGCCGGTGGTTGTCGTCGTCAACAAAATCGATCGCAAGGATGCCAGGCCCGCGGAAATTCTGGATGAAATCTACGATCTGTTCATCGATCTGGATGCCGCAGAAGACCAGCTTGATTTTCCGCTGATGTATGCCATCGGTCGGGAAGGGGTCGCCCAGAAAACTTTGGACGAAAATGGCACCAATCTCCACCCTCTTTTCGACATGATCATCAACGATATCCCGTCCCCGAGTTATGATCCGGATGAACCCTTTCAGATGCTCGTATCGGATCTGGGATATTCGGATTATCTGGGCAGGCTGGCTATCGGGAAAATCGTGAACGGTCGAGTCAAATCCAATGACAGCCTGATCTGTATCGATGATCAGGCCGGACACAACCCCCTGAAAGTCACCCGTCTGCAGACCTATCAGGGACTGACTTTAAGCGAAGCCGACGAAGCCCAACCCGGAGACATCATCGTGCTGTCGGGTATCGAAGATGTCAAA
>CAYQKZ010000340.1:0-3684 GCA_964418135.1 uncultured Desulfobacterales bacterium | reverse complement strand
GCGGGTTGTTGTCGTGATTGTGATCTTTATGGTGGACTGTCAATGCCCGAAGCTTTTTTCCTTCAAATTCGCGAGTGCATCGCGCACAAACCCATGGAAACAGCTTGAGCGCCCGTTCCCGATAAGTCTTCTCGCGCGCTTCCCGGCCTGCCCTGGCTTCGGCAATGATACGATCCATCCTGTCGGCATCCGCCGCTTTCTTTTTCTGTGACATCTTCTCATCCTTCAAAAAAAAATGGAAAATGCGATTGTTGAAAACTCTTCGTTTTCCATTATCGCGTTTCCATTCACCCTTACTGATAATGCTGGATCTTTGTCAATAAGGATTCCAGATACCGTGATTTAAGCTGCCGGCCGGCCATAGCCTGCTGGATCGGCGGTATTTTCAGAATCACTCACAGCACGGCGGCCAGTGCCCGATGGCTCCACAACACCCGATTGTCGAAAATCAGGTGCTGAAGTGTGCCGCGTTCGATGGCCATCATGATGATCCGATGCGTGCTGTCCAAAGGGGTAATCTCGCGCTGCGCCCTGGGTCTCAAAACGATATTTGTCCGGGGGCAGGCCCTGACGCACAGCCCGCACCCCAGACAGATATTCTCCTGAAGCTTTGCAATTTTTCTTTTCGGCTGATGCGGATCATTGGCTGAAACCAAGGTCATGGCTTCTACAGGACAGATCGCAACACATTTTCCGCAGCCCACACAATTTTCCGGTTGAACTTCAGGAATAAAATTGGTGGTGTGAACCGGATGCAGCAAACCGAAGCGCCGGGCGGCGATCATGGCTTCGCAGCAGCATCCGCAGCAGTTGCAGATAAAACAGACATTTTTTCGGACATTGTCGCCAAACTGTACCAGGCGGTTTTCATAAGCCAGTTGCAGCAGCTCCAATCCTTCTTTGCGATCCACCCTTCTGGCATGGCCGTATTTGATCAAGGAGGCCGCCACCGTGTTGAACGTCATGCAGATGTTCATCGGCGCATCACAGGACCGGTTCACGTGGTGCATCTTGTGCCGGCAGTAACAGACGCCGACCCCCATCTCTGTTGCCGTGGCGATTACCGCGCTTGCCCGTTCATAATCCAGAACCTGCACCGCAAGCTCTGGGGTCAATGCCGGCTCGTTGACAAAGGTGCGGCCCAACTGCGTCTCCCCACGAACAAAAAGGTCGCGGATAAAATCTTCTTCCACATTCAGGTACTGATAGAAAAGCTCGCTGAGAGCCTTCTGATCGATATCGTCTCGTACCCGCATGAGAGAGAATTCGAAAAAACCGGCCATGGGCGGAGGCAGACAGTAAACAGACTCACCCGCTTGCTCGATATCCACCAGCATGGCCCGGGATGCCAGATCCTGGAGAATTTTTCGGGCCTCGGAAACCTTCAGCTTCCAGATGCGGCCGGCCTTTTCCGCTGTAAACGGATTAATGGGCATCAGGGAAATCAGTCCAGCCTCTGTTTCGGTGAAGAGCAGTTTCAGAATGCGAAACAGCAGATCAGACGGCGGCGCGCCCTGCGGAAAGCGGTTCAGGCGTTCTACAAGTTTGGAATAGCCGGATCGATTGACAAGATGTGCCATGACTTCTCCTCAGATAACCTTACGGGCCTTTCCGTAACAGCCTTTTTCGTGGGAATCAAGTCAAAAATCAGAAAAAGTCCGGGGGTCAACAACACATTCGCATTCCATGACGCTTGTTCTTGCTGATTTGTGAAAAAACATCTAAACAGGAACATGATCGGTGGGATGATACAAGCCGGACATTCAGTATTCAGCGGGGAGTACCATGACAAATCTTCTCAGCAATTTTGACAGTGAAAAAGACGATCTCTCCAAACGGATCGCGGCGGCACCGTCGATTGAAGATGTGGTAAAATTAACGGATCGATATCTGAGCCGGCTTCACAGGGACATGACAGAGGTGCTGTCTCTTCAAAAATCCCGACAGGCAGGCTATCTGCTTGAGATTCTTCGGTATGCGATCCGGGCACTGACTGCAGTCGACAAAAATATCCACGTGGCAGATTTCCGGCCCTGGGAAACTTCGGGGGGACCGGTCTCAAAACGTTTTCCTGTTTTTGAAAAAACCTTTCCGTCCGCCCTGATCCTTGCGCTGCTGGCGGGACTGCTTTCAGTCGATCCAATTCCCTGGGTACCGGTGCTGCTGGGGGCCGTTCTTCTGGGAACGGAAATCTATCGGCATGTCCGTGCGTGGAGAATCCAGGCCTTGTCGAAGCGGGCCGCCACTTGTGTTCTGGCGGATGAAAAACCAAAAATCGATGCTCAACTTAAAATCAGCCGGGTTCATACCTTTATGAATTGCATCGCCGATGCCCTGTCCTATGCCGATAAAGCGTTGATCGATCCGACATCGGAGAAAGGCGGAAGCTTTCTTGAAAAAGACCCGCAGATTCTGAAACTGTTTCAAGACTTGTTTGAGGCCAGGGCTTTTCATGACGGCGAATGGGCATTAAAAAAGGTGAATCATATCCAGGCGATTTTATGGGAACAGGGGATTGTCGTGAAGGAATTTGATCCATCGGATGCAACCGATATCGCATCGTTTGATGTCGAGCCAGGTGCAGACCCGTCAATCACCCAGTATGTAACGATCCGGCCAGCATTTTTGAAAAACGATCGCGTTGTGCTTCGCGGCCAAGTCGCCGAGCCTTTTTTTCCGGCGCAACACCCCGCAAAATGATAGATTGTTTTTTTTGAGTTGCCTCATATATTTTGCGTGTAACCGTTCACATCCTCCCCCAGCCGGGGGAGGCCGGGGGGTCACAGGGGTCTTATGGAAAACTTTCACTTGGAGAACTTGGATATTATCGGGTTCGATTTCGGGCATGGTGAAACCGCACTGGCCAAGGTGTCTTCCATGGCCAATGATTCAGAACCCGAAATGCTTGAAATCTTTGCTCGAAAAAGCCAAGTAACGGCCCTGGCTTTCAAACCCGAAAGCGGGGATTTGGTCGGCGATCAGGCATTGAAGACAACCGGTATTACCGAGCTTCACATCGGATTCAAGCCCCTGCGCCACAATCTGAATTCCCGCGATCATCAGCGGATTGTCAGACGCTTTGTCCGAAAATATCTGGATATCCTCAAACAGAGCGGTCAAATCACCGAATGCGACCGCACCCTCTTTGTGGTGGGCTCGCCATCCGGTTGGTCCGCTGCCGAACGCCAGACCTATGCAGAGATTCTGCAACAGGCGGGCATGCGGCGCATCTCTGTTGAAAAAGAATCGCGGGCCGCTTTTCTGCATCTGAAAGAGTCCGGAACATCCGAAGTGAATACCGAGCAGTTGATGCAGCATGTGCTGATCATCGATATCGGTTCTTCCTCAACGGATTTTACGATTGTGAATCGCATGGAAGCCTGCCCTGTCGAGGACTTCGGTCTCAGTCTGGGTGCCGGGTTGATCGAGGAGATGATATTTGAAAGAACGCTCCTTCACATGAAACGAAATAAACCCGATGACCTGCTGCGGCTCGAGGAGATGTTTGAAAATTTCCCGCATTTTAAACGCCAGTGTCTCATTGCCTGCCGCGAAGGCAAGGAAAAATTCTTTTCCATTCCGGAACTCTATGTGTCGGCAGACATGTCGGTGGATTGCAGCATCAAATTCAGAACACTGAAACCGCCCATTGAATTTGAGCCATGTATCTACCGGGATGAAATG
>CAYQKZ010000339.1:0-3708 GCA_964418135.1 uncultured Desulfobacterales bacterium | reverse complement strand
CTCATGCTGACGATTGCATGGGGATAGCGTTTTTTAAAGACGTGGAGCATAGAAGAATTCTCACGAAGCACCGTTGCAGAAAACCCTTTATAATCATTTCCTCTGGCGATTTTTTCAAGTTCCTTCAGCAGATATGTGGATATGCCTTTTCCCTGGTAATCTTCCCGGACCACAAACGCCACCTCCGCGCGGCCCGCTTCTTCTTCGGCATACGAGCCGATGGCCATGATTTCACGGCTGCCGCCTTTCTGAGAAAGCCCGATGAGCGACATGTTCTTGTGATAATCCACACTGGCCCACTGTTTCTGAACCACCTCATGGGAAAAAATCTTCATTTTATAAAAATATCGGCGGTAGATAGTTTCTTCCTGGAGTGAATAGAAAAAATTGCGGTAGGAGAATTCATCCGAAGGCAGCAGCGGCCGAAATTCGATGGTTTTGCCGTTTTTAACCGTCAGGGTGGATTTGTAGCCTTCCAGAAAGAGAAGATCGTCTTGAGACGGCGGCAGTTGATCGGCGAAAATGTAATGCCGCGACTTGGCGATGTCGATCAGTTCTTCACGAAATTTGGGATGAGCCACTTGGGCCAGTTCCATGACCCGCTGATAGATGCCCTTCCCCTTCAGCTCGGCAATACCGTATTCCGTGACGATGAAATTGACATCCCCGCGTGTGGTGGCCACTCCGGCGCCTTCGCTGAGATGAGAAACAATTCGGGAGACTTTTCCGTTCTGGGCCGTAGACGGCAAGGCAATGATGGAAAAACCACCTTTCGACATGGCGCTGCCCCGCAGGAAATCAACCTGATCGCCAATGCCACTGTAAAACAGATATCCCATGGAATCCGTACAGACCTGGCCGGTCAGATCCACTTCCAGGGCGGAGCTGATGGAAATCAGGTTGTCGTTTCGGGCGATGACCGTAGGATCATTCACGAATTCAGACGATCGGAAATAAAACAGGGGGTTGTTGTCCACATAGCGGTAAATGGCTTCCGAACCCATACAGAGGGATGCTACGACTCTTCCCGGCAGCAGGGTCTTTTTCTTGTTCGTGATGACTTTTTTCTCAAACAGCGGCAGCATGCCGTCCGTAATGAGCTGGGTATGAATTCCCAGATCGTTTTTATTGTCCAGATAGGCCAGAATGGCGTCGGGAAGACTGCCAAATCCGATCTGAAGCGTTGCCCCGTCGTCGACCAACTGGGAAATGTAGTGTCCGATGCGCTTGGTCACTTCATTGTCGATGCTTCGGGCCGGAGTCGAAACAATGGGCTCTCCATGAATAACCAGAAAATCAATGTCATCCACATGCACGAAACTGTCTCCCCAGGTTCGGGGCATCAGGGGATTGACCTGGGCAATGACCATGGATGCGTTTTCCATAGCCGAACGGGTGATATCCACCGACACCCCGAGGCTGCAATATCCGAATTGATCCGGCGGGCTTACCTGGATCAGGGCCACATCCAGACCGATGCGATGGCTGGCGAAAAGCCGGGGGATTTGCGATAGATAAGCGGGAATATAATCGATTTTACCTTCAAAGGCCGCTTTCCGCATGGTCCGGCTGATAAAAAAAAGTTTGAGCGAAAAACGGCCGGTAAACCCCGGATCATTGATAAATTCAGCCAGGGTGTAAGACAGCATCTGGTAGACCATGATATCCTGCATGGACATATCCATGACCATGGCCCGAATCAGATGTTGGGGCTCTCCACACCCAGTGCCGATAAACACCCGGCTGCCTTTGCGAATATTCGAAATCGCTTCTGCGGCCCCCATGACCTTATTCGGACAGTATGCATGTAAATCCATCGTTCTCCTTCATATCAAACGGCATGGACCGCCGTTTCGGACATCGTTATAAGAAAATGAAATTATATGAGTATATCGTGAAATTTATAATGTGGACAATATCTATTTTTTTCTTGATAAAGAACGGAATTGGGGTATACTTCAGACGGTTGTGCTAGGTTCCGTTTCATGCGGGGCTGAACTCCCGCCGATGGATATAATCCGGGAATCCGCGGCCTCGAGGCTGACCGGCCGCCATGCAACAGACACGCATGAACCTCGTCAGGTCCGGAAGGAAGCAGCGATAAGTGATGGCGTCTGTGTCATGGATCGATCCCGGTTTTGTTTTCGGGTCCGAATTTCAGGATTTGTTCAACGGTGGGTGCACAGCCAGCCAATCTTCTTCCCAACCTTTTTTCGTCGTGTTTTCTACGCTCCAGATGGTCTGCTCCGCCAACGGTAGAACCCGATCCTCACACAGATATTTGGCACATACCGGACAGTTCGGTTCGATGCAGGGATCCAGATGGATCAGAACTCCGGCATTCCCGTTGAAATGATTGCACAGAATGATTTCAAGTGCCTTGGCTTCCGAGTGGGCATCTTCCAGAGAAAAGCTGCGGGGCAGGATCAGATGAAAATCGATATGGACGAGATTGCCCGAAGTCCAGGCGCGCAGTCGATGAACATCAATCCAGGATTCTTTTCGGTTGTTATCCAGCAGGCCGCAGATTTCCTGTAGCAGTTTCGGGTCCGAGGCATTCATCAGCCCGGCAAAAGACTGATACAGCAGAACCCCGCCGGTATAAAGGATATTGAGCCCGACCATGCAGGCAACGGCCCCATCCATCCAGAACCATCCCGTCATATTGACCAGAAATAGCCCCACAATGACTCCGGCAGATGTATAGACATCCGTCAGGACATGCTTGCCATCGGCAATAAGGGTCAGAGAACGGGTTTTCCGACCGGATCGAATCAGTCCGACACCCAGAGCCAGATTGACCAGGCTGGCGCCTAACAGCATCCATAGACCTTCTTGAAGATTGGGCAGGGCGGTGGGTTCGAAAATCCGGGGCCAGCCGGTTTTAAAAATCCCGATTGCCGCCAGCATGATGAGCGCCCCCTCGAACCCGGCAGAGAAATATTCGATTTTGCCATGGCCGTAAGGATGATTTGCATCCGGCGGAACTGCGGCCAGCAGAATGCTTCCCAATGCAAAGGCGCTTGCCACCACGTTGATGATGGACTCCAGCGCATCGGAGAGGATGGCCGTGGATTGTGTGATGCGGTAAATATAGAATTTGGCGGCCATGAGAAGAATCCCTACTATCAGGGACAATGATACGGCCGTAATCCGCATGCGGGCGTCGCGTTTTCCGTTGGAACTCGAAGCGGAGGAATCAGGAATGATTTTCATATCGACAATCCGATTTTATTTGACCGCCGGGCAGATATCAGGGAGCCTTCCGCTAAAACGTATTTAAATGAGTAAACTCCCGGATTTCCCTTCTTGTCGGCGGAGATGAAATTTTAGCCGGATATCCAAGGGGGATCAGGGTAACGACTTCGTATTCGTCTGGAACATTCAGCACCGTTTTGGCGCGGTCATGGTCAAAAAGGCCGACAACCACAGTACCCAGCCCGAAGTGATGGGCTGCCAGGCAGAGGCTCTGGGTGGCGATTCCCAGGTCGAAAAGAAGCCAGTCTCCGAATTTGGTGGTGATCTGGCCGTTATAATAGCCGGAACTGTTCTTTTTGCCGCAGAGGGCCAGCAGTACGGGCGCATTGACCACAGCCCTGGTAGCGGGGTTTTTGGGAGCCAGGGTTTCTTGAAGCTTTGTCTTGACATCCATGTCTTTGATAACCACCACTTCCCAGCACTGGGTGTTGGCCCAGGAAGGTGACCAGC
>CAYQKZ010000338.1:1373-3714 GCA_964418135.1 uncultured Desulfobacterales bacterium | reverse complement strand
GAGGAGCAGAAAACTCCCTCCCCCAGCGGGGGAGGGCCGGGGTGGGGGCTGTGCAGTATGGCCAAAACGAAGATCAAAGCCAATTTTTTCACTGGCAGGGTCAAGTGTGTATAAGTGTTAACCCGCTGGGTGAGGGAGCATCCGGAACGTGCAGGTTATGCCCGTTGGCAATATACAGTGAAACAAATGCGGATTGTAATATTTAACCCCGGTTTCGATAAAGATATTGACACGGGTGGTGGTGGTGAATAGAAAAGGCAGTGGGATATACATGGGGCGGCCGGAGTGTTCCGGCCATGACCCTTTTTAGAATTGAAAGAAAAGTGAGGATATACGCGTGGATATAATTGTATTGCTTAAACAGGTGCCGTCAACCGAATCCATTCTCCAGATCGCCGGAGACGGCCGATCTGTCAAAACCGATGATATCAACTGGGTGATCAGCCCCTATGATGAGTTTGCCGTCGAAGAAGCGCTCCGTATCCGCGAAAAACAGGGGGGCACGGTCACCCTGGTTTCTGTTGGTACCGCCAAAGCGGCGGAAGCGATCCGGACAGCCCTTGCCATGGGTGCAGACAAGGGCATTCTGGTGAATGATCCGGCCACTGCATCCTGTGACGGATTGGGAATCGCCCGGATTCTTTCAACTGTGATTCGAGCGCTGCCCTATGACCTGATCATCGCCGGCCAGCGGGCCGTGGATGATGAAAACTTTCTGGTCGGAGCGGCAGTCGCCGAATTTCTCGATATTCCGTTCATCTCTCTGGTGATCCAGCAGGAAATTGCGGATGGTAACATTCAATGCCAGCGGACGATCGAAGGGGGTACTGCGATGATTCAATCCCCGCTGCCGGCCCTGTTTACGACCCAGCGCGGGCTGAACGAACCCCGTTATGCGTCGCTTCCCGGTGTCATGAAAGCCAAAAAGAAACCGATCGAAACCCGAACCCTGGCAGATCTGGGCATGGAAGCACCGGCCCCGCTGCTGCGCGTGGTGGCCATGAAACTGCCCGAAATGCGCAAAGCCGCAAAGATCATCGATGCGCCATCACCCCAGGCAAAAGCGGCAGAGCTGGTCCGGATTCTGCATGATGAGGCCAAAGTGCTATAGGTCCTTTTCTGCCATCCCCAATCAAGGATATTGCAGCCGTTCATCATTCCTGTCTATGCTGATTATTCTGTCGGATTTCTATAGAAAAGGAAAGACGCCGTGTTGAAGGCAAACGAAAAGTATATCCGTATCGAAGAATACTTTGAGCGGGAGAACACAGCGGAATATCGGAGTGAATATTACTGCGGCAATGTTTTTGCTATGGCGGGTGGAACACCCAATCATAACAGAATCACGGTAAATGTGGCGAGTCTGTTCAATGCACAATTCAGGGGTGGGCCATGCGATGTGTTTTCGACCGATTTACGGGTGCAGGTTGAGAAGAACATCCATTATACATATCCGGATGTCGTGGTTGTGTGTGGAGACGTGAAACTTGCCGATGGCAGTTCAGACACGATCACAAACCCGACGGTCATCGTGGAAGTGTTGTCGGAATCAACCAGAGACTACGACCGTGGTTCGAAATTTACCGCCTACAGAGGTATTGAAACGCTGACGGATTACATCCTGATCGATCAGGATACGGTTCACATTGAATATTTTTCCAAAGAGCCCGACAGTATCTGGAGATTGCGGGAGTATTTCAGTCCGCGGGAATTTGTAGAAATCAAATCAGCCGGGGCAGTGCTTCCTATCGAAGCAATATATGAAAGAGTCATTTTTTACCAAAAGACGGATATACATCTTTCCCACAATAAATGAGTGGAACTGGGTGTGACGATTTGACATTCAGTTATTGATATGCATTATGAAACGCACTGAAATATTGGCCAGATTGCACGACTACAAAATAAATAATCATGAGAGATACCGGTTTAAAAGAATCGGAATATTTGGTTCTGTTGCAACCGGATTTTCGCATGATAAAAGTGATATTGATATCGTAGTAGAGCAGATTGAACCGGACTTATTTCTGTTGGGATGTATCAAAACGGATCTTGAAGAAGCGTTTGGGAAAAAAGTGGATATTGTCCGTTTCCGTAACGGCATGAACCCATTTCTAAAAAACAGAATCGAGCGGGAAGCAGTTTATGTTTGATAAAGAGCTTGTTCGGGAAATTCTGTCTCGGATATTGAAGTCGACTGATACTATTCTATATCGATTTCAGCCTGTTAAAGATGTCAGTGATTTCACGGATTCTCCTTCAGGGATGGAAAAGCTTGATTCGATTTGTATGCAACTGATTGCTATTGGCGAGAGCCTGAAACATATCGATAAAATCACAA
>CAYQKZ010000338.1:0-1273 GCA_964418135.1 uncultured Desulfobacterales bacterium | reverse complement strand
AGTAAAAATTAGTGTTGACATAGAGAATTGCTAACCCGAAACCTGTGCAGATGAAGGAATGGATTTACCAATAGTTCGCACTTCGTTAATGAGCTGAACTGATGATAAAAAACAGCCAATACCAAGAGGTCCAACATTTGGAAGGCAGAGAGAAGTTCATCTCTTGCCTTATTTAAGGAGATAGTCATGTCACAAGATATACTTGCCGTTGCCGAATATGGGGACGGTGTTTTTCGAAAAGTGTCTTTCGAAGCCCTGAGTGAGGGCAGAAGAATGGCCGATACATTGGGGGGAAAACTGATTGCCGTGGTAATCGGAGACGGTGTTCAGGAGGCTGCCAAACAATTGGCGGCTTATGGAGCCGATAAAATCCTGGTCGCCGACCATTCTGCATTGAAGGACTACCTGACGGAAACATTCACGCAGGTAGCCGCGGAAATGATCCGGAAAGAAGCCCCGGCCTTCGTTTTGATGGGAGCCACTTCTCAGGGCAAAGACCTAGGGGCCGCACTTTCGGCCCGACTCAATGCCTCTTTGGCAACGGATTGCATAGCGCTTCGCTTTGAAGCTCAGAAGGTGGTGATTACCCGTCCCATGTACGGCGGCAAGATTCTGGCGGATGCGGTCATCGAAAGCAGTCCGGGAATCATCACCCTGCGGCCCAATGCTTTTGCACTGGCAACAGTCGCCGGTTCCGGACAACTTGAGTCCTGGCCGGTCGTTTTAGATAAGCTCCGCACATCCTGCCTGGGAAGGCAGATCGAGGCAGCCGGAAAAATCGATTTGACCGAAGCCGATGTTGTTGTCTCCGGCGGCAGAGGGATGGGCGGAAGTGATTTCTCGGTTCTGGAAACACTGGCATCTGTCATGGGAGGAGCTGTCGGCGCCTCGCGATCTGCAGTGGATGAAGGTTGGCGGCCGGTGTCGGATCAGGTCGGTCAGACCGGAAAAATCGTTTCTCCCAATCTTTATATGGCCTGCGGCATATCTGGTGCGATTCAGCATTTTGCCGGGATGCAGACGTCAAAAGTCATCGTGGCCATCAACAAAGATCCGGAAGCTCCGATTTTTTCAAAAGCCGATTTTGGCATTGTTGGAAACCTGTTTGAAATCGTACCGATGATCACGGAAGAAGTCAAAAAACTCAAAAGTACTTGATCCGATGGATATCTGCTGTGAGGATATATACTGCGGACGGGCATAATCTTAACTTTTGAACCCCCCAACCCTCCCCCGCTGGGCTAACACTTATACACACTTGACCCCGCCAGTG
>CAYQKZ010000337.1:0-3734 GCA_964418135.1 uncultured Desulfobacterales bacterium | reverse complement strand
TGCGGGCATGAGGCGTTTCCAGTAACAGCGCCAGATAGCTGGTCCGCCGCTCGATAGCCTTCAGAATATCAATGATCCGGCCCAATGCTGTCTCCGGATGCTCCAGCAAAAGAATTTCCACCAGAAGATGCGGGATCAGGCTGTCCAGTCGCTGCCGGCCTTCCCGGCTGAGCGCACGGGTGGCGGAATCCATACGAAGTGTGTTCAATATTCCCAAAACGTTATCCGGATAATGAAATCCGATTTTCTGAAGTGTCTCCCGATCCGGTTCACGGCCTGCAGGAGCCAGCCATACAGCACGCAGCAAGTTCTCCGTGGATGTATCTGAAACAACGGCCGAACCCGAATGCGCACTTTCAAGAAGCGTGTTGAAATGCCCATGAACCCTTTGCATATGTCCCGACAAATCTTCAAGAAAATACTGAGCGTCTGAATATCCCATGGCAGCGCCGAGTCGTTGGCGGCTGTCATGGTCCGCAGGAATACGATGGGTCTGCTGATCGGAAAATTCCTGAAGACGATGTTCCGTACGCCGCAAAAAATGATATGCCTGGCGCAAATCCTGATGGACCATCAGTGAAATGATTTGTTTGTCGGCAAGCATATCCAGCACATTCAATATGGATCGATTCTGAAGTTCCGGATTGATGCCACCGCGAATCAACTGGAATATCTGACCGAAAAATTCAATCTCCCGAATACCGCCTGCCCCCAGCTTGATATTATCCTGCATGGATTTTCGGCTGACTTCATGAATTATTTTAAGCTTCATTTCCCGCAATGCGTCGAAAACGCCGAAATCCAGGTATCTGCGAAACACAAACGGTTTCAGGTTCAAAAGAAGACATGATCCGGCATCAAAATCTCCGGCAGTCACCCTGGCCTTGATCCAAGCATAGCGCTCCCACTCCCGGCCCTGATGGAGATAATAATCCTCCATGTTATCAAAACTCATCACGAGTGGACCATTCTCGCCAAATGGTCTCAGATTGCAATCCACCCGGAACACGAAGCCTTCCGCTGTCGTTCTGGACAGAACCGCGATCAACCGTCGACAAAGACGATTGAAAAATTCGTCGTTCGATATTTCAACGGTTCCTTTTTGGGCATATCCTGAAAAGGGATAGGCAAAAATCAGATCGATATCCGAAGAGAAATTCAATTCACCGGCTCCCAGCTTTCCCATGGCCAGCACCACCAGCCTCTGAGGAACCCCGGATTCATTCACAGGGGTGCCGTATTCACCGCACAACATTCGGTACAGCACCGCCTCCACAATTTGTATACACGCATCGGCAAGAGACGTCAGGCTATCCATGGTTTCCTGGAGATCCGCCCATCCGGCCAGATCCCTCCAGGCAATACGGACCATCTCTCTTCTTCTGAAATGCCGCAGACAAGAACTCAGAACATTTTCATCTGGATCAATCGGCAAATCCCGTTCGATTTTTGAAACAAAAGTTTCTTTTCGATACCTGGCAAAAAGATCTCCACTCTGAATCAGGTTCTGAAGCATCTGCGGATAAAGAATACAGCTCTGGGCCGCAAAATCGCTGAAAGCCAGTACCGGCCGAACAGATTCGGCAAAATTGTCTTCAGAAAAGGAAATTCCCTGACGATTGGCCGATTCCTGCAATGCTTCCCATTTTCTATCGGCATCTGCAGCCACTTTCTCTGAAAAAATCATATTCGGCTCCACGTGATGGATGAATCTCAAATAAAAAAAGGGCATCTCTTTTTCAAAAGATGCCCTTCTGTGTTTGATATGGCAGTAAATAATTAAGAGCGGACTTCTTCCTTGACACCGATCGCCATCTTATAAAGAAGTGTCAACACGAGAAAACCAGCACCATAAACCCCCAAGGTAATCAGTATTTCGGGAAACGTGGGTGCGTACTCCGTAACATGATGCAGCGGAGACGGTACAAATCCGCCGGAGATCATCCCCAGCCCCTTGTCGATCCAGGTTCCGGCAAAAACCGTTACACAGGCAATCGCCAGAACATTTTCATTTTTTCGGGTGACCGGATTGACCAGAAGAATGATACCGACAACCATCAGAGCCATGGATGTCCACATCCAGGGAACCAGCGAGCCTTTTCCCTGAAGTCCGAAAAAGAGGTACTTCAAATGATCCATATGTTCAGGAATCTGGCTGTAGAACACCACAAACACTTCACAGAGGAAAAAGAAGACATTCAAACAAATGGCATAGGCAACGATTTTGGCCAGAGACTGGATCTGCTCTTTGCCGGGATCGAAATTGGTGATTTTTCGGATAATCATGCACAGCAGAATCAAGAGGGCTGGGCCCGCTGCAAACGCCGAAGAGAGAAATCGAGGTGCCAGAATGGCCGTCAGCCAGAAGCCTCTACCCGGAAGACCGCAGTACAGATACGCTGTAACCGTATGGATACCCACTGCCCAAGGAATGGAAATATAAATCAGGGGCTTGAGCCACATCGGATAATGCACGTTGTTTCGCTCGGCTTCAAGCACATTCCACCCGATGACGATATTCAGGAAAAGATAACCGTTCAAAACGATCATATCCCAGAACAAAACGGAATTGGGCGTCGGGTAAAGCAACACATTGAACATCCGCATCGGCTGCCCGAGATCGACCAGAATGAAAAGCAGACACATGGTAATGGCGGCAATGGCCAGAAATTCACCCAGGATGGTGACCTTGGCGAATGCCTTGTAATTATGTAAATAATACGGAAGTACCACCATCACGCCTCCGGCGGCGACCCCAACCAGAAAGGTGAACTGGGCGATGTAAAATCCCCAGGATACATCCCGACTCATGCCGGTGATTCCCAAACCGAATCCTAGTTGCGTCATGTACGCGCCGAATCCGATGCCGACGAGAACCAGAAGGGCTGTTATCCAGCCGAAATATTTCTTGTTTCCTTTTAAGGCTAATTCAAGCATATCCACCTCATATGAATTATGAATTGCGAATTATGAATTATGATGATACCTTCTTTCATACTTTATACTTCATAATTCATCATGTTATTCATTACACGATATAGTAAACTGATGGCTCTGTTCCCAGGTTCTGTTTCCGGCGAATGGTGAAATTGGATTTCAACAGTTCTCGGACCGTGGATTTGGGATCATAGAGATCCCCGAAAGTCAGAATACCGTTGGAAGCCTCAACACAAGCAGGCTGTTTTCCAATGGCAAGTCGTTCCGCACAATAATTGCACTTTTCGACCACCCCTTTCATGCGAGTTGGATATTCCTTGTTGACCTCCTTGATAAATGGGCGGGGGTCTCTGAAATTAAAGCTTCGGGCACCATATGGACAAGCGGCCATACAGAACCGACAGCCGATGCATCGGTGAAAATCCATCATGACGATTCCGTCGGTTTCCCGTTTGAACGTGGCCTTCGTAGGACATGCCCGCACACACGGCGGATTTTCGCAGTGATTGCACAAAACAAGAAATGGAACATGTTCCGCATGTTCACTCAGAAATTTATTGACTTCCGTCGGAAATGCATAATGGTATTCTTCTTCCCATATCCACTTGATTTCGTGATTTTTGTTCTCCATTTTGGGGACATTGTGGATTTTATGACAGGCACTGATCAAGGGCTCCAGATCAGAAGCCTTTTGGATCTTGCGCGTATCGATGACCATGGCCCACTGCTTGGCATTGAGCGCACCACTTCCTTTTTTAATTTCCACCGAGCCGGCACTTTCCGCATGTCCGGCTGCC
>CAYQKZ010000336.1:0-3735 GCA_964418135.1 uncultured Desulfobacterales bacterium | reverse complement strand
AAATTCATCAGAATTTTTTTATTTCCGCCAACTCCATGGTGCAAAAGGCGGGGATCGCCGCCCTGAAATATGCCGGCGAAGATGTGGCCCGCATGAAGCGGATTTACGATGAGCGCCGCAAATTCATGATCAAACGGCTGCGGGAAATCGGTCTTGGCATCACGGTAGAGCCGACCGGCGCATTTTACGTGTTCGCCAATGCCCGGCATATTTCCATGGATTCCTACCAACTGGCGTTTGACATTCTGGAAAAAGCCTGTGTGGGGGTGACGCCCGGCATCGATTTTGGCAAGAACGGTGAGGGGTATCTGCGGTTTTCCTATGCCAATTCCCTGGAAAACATCGCCGAAGGGATGAACCGCCTCGACACTTATTTAAAATCGAGAAGTCAGTAATTGGCTGCTCATCTTTTTCCGAAACCGGAAGCCTATGCATATCCTGTCTGCTGAATTCGTAACCAGTGCCGTCCGGTCGTCGCAGTATCCGCCGGCGGAATTTCCGGAGGTAGCGTTTGCCGGTAAATCGAATGTGGGAAAGTCCTCGCTCATCAACATTCTGGTCAACCGCAAGCGCCTGGTCAAAACCAGCACCACGCCCGGCCGGACCCAGTTGATCAATTTCTTCAATATCAACGGCCGGATGACATTTGTAGACCTGCCCGGATATGGATATGCCAAGGTGCCGATTTCCATTCAAAAGAGCTGGAAACCCATGATCGAAACCTATCTGTCCGAGCGGCCCACGCTGAAGGCTGTTGTCATGATCATGGACATCCGCCGGATTCCAGACGAAAAAGACCTGTATCTGCTCAACTGGCTAGGCCACCACCAGATTCCAACCATTCCCATCTTGACAAAAACCGATAAACTGAAAACATCTCAGCAGCTCCACCAATTAACCCTTGTTTCCACCACGACGGGTATTCCCAGAGATCAAATCATTTTATTTTCGGCCAAAACCCGGATCGGTAAAGAACCAATCTGGGAGGCCATTGAAAGGATATGCCATGCAACAGCACTCTGAGGAAGGTTTCAGATCAGGTTTTATCGGAATCGTCGGGCCTCCCAATGTTGGGAAGTCCACGCTGTTGAATGCTATGATCGGGCAGAAACTCTCCATTACCTCCAAAAAACCCCAGACCACCCGAAACCGGATTCAGGGAATCGTGAACCGCCCGGGCTCCCAACTGGTGTTTATCGACACGCCGGGGATTCATACGGCCAGCAGTCCGCTGAATGTCCGGATTGTTGAAACCGCACTGTCGGTGATGAGTGATGTGGATGTGCTGCTCCTGGTACTGGACACTTCTGTGGCCGATTCTGAATCCGAAGCCATCCTGAAATCTGCGCTTCAGAAGCAGAACCGTCCGGTCATTCTGGCCCTGAACAAAATCGATCTGATTGCCCGCCCGTCGCTGTTGTCTCTGATTGCCGAATGGTCGGCCGTTTATCCGTTCGCAGCCGTAGTTCCCGTATCCGCCCAGACCGGTGAACAGGTGGAGTCCCTGATTCAGGCATTGTCGGAAGTTCTTCCGCAAAACCCTGCCTTTTTTCCGGAAGAGAATCTGACGGATCTTTCGGTGCGGTTTCTGGCCGGAGAAATCATCCGGGAAAAAGTGTTTCGCCAGACTGGCCAGGAAATACCGTACTCGGTTGCCGTAACCATCGATTTGTTCAAGGACGACGAAAAAAAAGCCGATCTGGCCCGGATACACGCCACCATCCATGTGGAGCGCGATTCTCAGAAAGGCATTCTGATCGGCAAACAGGGCAGCAAACTCGGGCGGATCGGGGAAGATGCCCGAAAGGAAATCGAGAGAATGCTCGGCAAGCGCGTCTTTTTGAAGCTGTATGTCCGGGTTGAAAAAAACTGGAGTAAAGACACCCGGGCGCTTTCCAGATTTGGTTACGGATGATTCTGTCTTTTCACCCCTGTTTTGAAGCCGACGAGAATCGGCTTTGCGCCGGAAGGCTTCCGGATGAAAACGACCTGGCGGTGATTCGATCTGCGGATGCCGTTATTTTATCACAAGGGTGTTCGCCGGAACTTTTTCGGATGGTCAGTCGGAACTGCCCCTGTTTTTTTCCCGATTACACGGCGCGATTCGCCTATCCCGGCAAGCTCGGGCAGGCCAGGCTGTTTCGGGAAACCGGCGCATGCCATCCGGATACGATTGTTTTCAAGCGTTTCAGCGATTACCAGGATTTTTCTCAGGATACGGATCGCAGGTTGTTTTCTTACCCGTTTGTCCTGAAAATGGATTGGGGCGGGGAAGGGGACAATGTCCATCTGATTGCATCCGCAGATGCGCTGGAGTACTGCCTCAACCGGGTTAACGCCTACGAGGCAACCGGGCAATACGGGTTTTTGGTTCAGCGGTATATTCCTTCCGGCTTCAGATCGCTGCGGGTTGTGGTGATTTATCGAAAAACGCTTTCGTACTGGCGGACGCATGATCAGCCGGGGTGTTTTTACGCCAGTCTTTCCAAGGGGGCTCGGGTAGACCGGGATTCCGATCCGGTGCTTCAGGATGCAGCGGTTCAGGCGGTCCGCACTTTTTGTGAGCAAACCGGCATCGATCTGGCCGGCTTTGATATTTTGTTTTCTTCGGAAGAAACACAGCCGGTTCCGTTGTTTCTTGAAATCAATTATTTTTTTGGCCGACAGGGGATCGGGGGGTCCGAAGCCTATTACGCCCTGCTGGTCGAACAGATTCTTCAATGGATTATCGATCAGAATTTACGATGAAACCTTTTACCTGGAATTTGGAAAACGAGGATATCGAGCGGGAACGCCGCAAAGCCAGAGAGCTTCGCGCATCCCAGTGGTGGAAGCGTCAGTGCGCCAAGGGCATCTGCGGATATTGCGGGCAGCCCACACCTGCCAGTGAATTGACCATGGATCATGTCGTGCCCCTGTCTCGTGGCGGCAGATCCACCAAAGGCAATGTCATGCCGTCCTGCAAGGCTTGTAACACCGAAAAAAAGCAGAAACTCCTTATGGAATGGAATGCGGGGTCGCCGTGTTCCTGATGCCGAGAACACTCCGGCAACGGTTGTCTGTTTTTGTGTTGCTGCCGGTGGCGGTATTGCTGCTGTCGATGGGCACCGCCGGTTTTTATTATACCCGCACCCAGCTTCTGGACCAGTGGGGGGAAGCTGCGATGCTGCGGCTTCAGCGCGCCGCGCACCAGGTGGATATGCGTCTGAACATGCCGAAAATATGGCTTCATCTGTATCAGCGGACTTCCGAAAAACCATATGCTGCATGGGTCCAGAATGACATTGTGGCACAACTCAAGGAGGTGGAAGGTGTCAGCCGCGTTCATCTGAATCTTTATCGACATTCCAATCTTTCGGCGGATATGAACTCTGCTTATCAAAGTCCGGCCGCTCAATTATCCCCAGAGCTGTCCCACATGGGAATGCACGGCGAGGGAAGCCTTTCCATCAGCGTCGAGGTGTCTCCTTCCTGCCAGGAATCCTGCGATGCCGGCCTGACCGTATCCCTCACCGCCAATCTGAAAAGCGACACTCCAGAGACAATCGGTTCTCTGGAAGCAGTGATGCCGTTTGATTATCTGATCGAAACCGTAAAATCTTCCGGTTGGTGGCAAAGCAACAAAGCGTTTTTGGTGGACTCGAACGGCCGGATTCTGGCGGCTACAGATCCCGAAGGCCGCCCGCAGTTGGGCGAGCCCGGAGATCCGCAGGACCTCCAACCATTTCATCCATT
>CAYQKZ010000335.1:0-3752 GCA_964418135.1 uncultured Desulfobacterales bacterium | reverse complement strand
CCCCGCTGGGGGAGGGAGTTTGATGAAAACGCAGATTGTAACGACTCATAGTATATAAATATTTACATTATATTGAAATAAGGTTTGATGACATTTTGGATACGACGCCTGATGATTGCCTGCGGATCGGTTTCAAGACGGCCGCAGGCAATACCCGGATACAAATCCGGAAAAAACTGTTGCAACAGGGCTTCCGGGATGGGGCGGCTCAGATTCCGGATCAGCAGATCATAAGCGACAATAGCTTCCGGATAGCTCCAGTAATATCGGATGCGGTCTCGAAAGCTGTAAGTTTTCAGAAAATCGATAGATTCTTGTTTATCCGAGTCATAATGAGATTGCCAGTGTCGCGGATGATCATCCATCAGAGTTGCCATGGTCTGGCGCAGATGCGATCGGGGATGAATGCCGGGACACGCGTCTTCGATATATGTCAGGGCATGCACCGCCTGGCGAAAGGCAAAAGTCAGGCAGGGGCCGACCTTCAGGATGCTAAAATGGTCTTGAACCATCTGTTTCAGTACGTTGGGGCTCTGGTAATCCGTGGCATGAATTTCATATGTCATATTCCCCGGTAACTGGTCATGAGCAGTAGAAAGTGCGGATGCCCTTCTGCGATCATATGCGGCGATCAACCGGTCTCCGAATTCCACACCCGGCTGGACCACCACGGCCACGACCCGCTGCCAGGCCGAGGCCAGTCCGGCATTCCGAAAAGCCTTTTCGTAAACAGCCACCGAATTGAAGATATCATCCGGGCAGGAAATGACCAGGTTCCGGATATCCTTCAGACCTCCGCCCGGTGGTGGCACTTCGTTTCCGATGACATATAGCGGCAGTTCCGGTTCAGAACGCTGCATGGCGGCGGCTTCTGCCGTCCGACACAAGAGAGCGGCCCGTTCGGCGACTCGTTCGATGGGCAGGATGGTTTCCGAATCATCTGCACACCCGACAGCGGTATCGAGATGAATCTTTCCAAAACCGGCGTCTGTACAAAGTGTGGCCAGTTCAGCGGCTTTGGCCATGGCGGTTTGCGATGATTCATGCTTCCAGACGTGGGGACCAAGATGATCGGCACCGATGATGATCCGGTCGAACGGCAGTCCCACGGATTCGGCAAGCCGGTGGATGAAGGCGGAAAAATCGGCGGGGGTCATTCCCGTGTAACCGCCGAATTGGTTGACCTGGTTGGCGGTTGCCTCGATCAGCAGGGGACGGCTTTCGGTTATCGCCAGTTTCATGGCTGTTTCGAGAACCATCGGATGAGATGAACACACTGCAGCCATGCCGTGGATCTGTCCGGCCATATGTCTTCTTTTCAGATGGATCAGAGGATTCGGCATCATGCCATCCGATATAAATTTCACCGTTCCATCCTGTACATCCAGTAAATTATTTCTATTGGAATCAGGGTAGATTGTATGTTTACAGATGCCTTACCGCAAAAAAATGAACCAGAACAGCAAGGACAGAAAGAAGGCGAAAAAAAGGATCGGTTTCAATACGCTGAGTTCCGATTTCTTTTTGTCATCGTTGGATAGGTCGCCCAGGATGAATGCATCCGGAGATGTCACACAGACACCTCGGCGAACATTGACGATCCGGCTGCCGTGGACAACCAGATGGGACAGCTCCGTATGCGGGCCGGTGGCGGTTCCGGGCATGAGCGCCGTTTCTTCGATCAGATCGGTATTGTTGATCAGGCAGAAAGGGCCGATGACGGCATTCGGTCCGATCGTACCGCTGCCGTCGATTCGGCTGTGATGCCCGATCAGCACCGGGGGGACGAGCTTGACCTGCGGGGCGATGGTAACATGATCGTCGATCCAGATGCCGTCCTCCTGTCGGGATGCGGCGATGCGGACACCGGGCCATGAGCCATCCAGAATGGCCCGTTGCGCCGAAAGATAATCATCGAGGGTGGTCATCAGTCGACATTGGATACGGCTGTCAACCGGCAGCTTTCGGCTGTTTCTGAAAAAATCGAGCAACCGGTTGAAATCGGCATCCCTGTCGGATCGTTCGACTTCCTGCAGGATATCGGCATTCACCACACAGAGCCCCGGTTCTCCCAGTTTGCCGGTAACGACCGGCAGATCGCCTGCTGAAACTTCATTCGCGATTTCGGTAAAATCACCGGATACCAATAAGTTGGCGGGAAAACAGCAGATCGGTCCTTCGATTCCGGCCAATGCCGTGGTTATCTGGGCGGATAACGGGCGGGTTTCATCGACGGCATGCACATGGATGTCGACCCCCCAGCGTTCACCGGTGCCGAAATATCTTTCCACCGCTGCCGGATCATCTTCCACCAGCATGTGGATATCCCGGATACCTCCGGAAACACAATATTCCACCAGATGTTCGGCCGGTGATTTTCCGGCGATCGGGATCAGAAAGTCGGAAGCCAGGAATCGGAGAGTACGCATTCCGGCCGCGGATTGATAAGGGAGGATGGCAGCTTTCATGGTGTCACCGGTTCAAAATCGTGATATCGTCTGTGATCGTAAACAGATATTCCAGACGGGTCAGACGCAGCAATTGCCGTACCTGTCCCGTGGGTGCGCAGAGAATACAGGTGTTGCCGTGAGCCATGACAGTCCGTTGAATCCGGATGAACAGCACCAGTCCGGAACTGTCCACCAATTTCAGTTTTTGTAAATCCAATATGCAGTTACGGCCCGAAACCGCATCGGTAATGGCTGTCAGATCGTAATCTTTCAGGGTAAAGGCGTCGAGGCGTTCCACGATCGTGACAATGGCTGTTCCGTCATTTTTGTAGGCAACCATTTTGGGAAGACCGGAATTGAAATCGTTCAGAAACTGTGTCGCCTGCTCCATATCGTCAAAATGCTTGTCTCCGATCAGATCGTTCAGACGGCTCAGGGAGAATGTCCGGTGGACATCTGCATTCATACCGGCCACTATCAGTACTTTGTTCAGTTTCAGTGCCGTGCGCCATATCTCGACGATGAAACCGAGCCCTGACGAATCCACAAAAGCCACGGGTGTAAAATCGAGAATCAGCGCATTTCTGTCCTGCCAGATCGTACTGATTTCCGTGCGCAGATTTCGAACGCTCAGCGCATCCAGCCGGATGGGAAGGGTTAGAACATGATTGTTCCTTTCAGAAAATATCGGGTCTCCGGACGGCATCGCTGCCTGAATTTCGGGAACCCGGTGCTTTATGAGTCTGCGCTGTCTTCGGTAATCCATCACTGCCGGCCAGAGCTGCACGCCAAACGTCGTGAAAGCCTTCAGATACCGCCGCCAGAGTCGCAGAGGTTCAACGGCCAGGCGCCAGAGCCACTCCAGTCCGACCCCTTGCAGTGCCTGCGGCGCCCGACTGACATCCCCGGTGATGAATGCAAATGTTCCGCCGATACCCATGGATACCGGTACTTTCAGGCGGGTGACATTCCGTCGGAACCAGAGTTCCTGCTTGGGGTTGCCGAAGGCGATCAGAAGGATATCCGGAGCTGCGGCATTCACTTCCGCTACGATGGCCGCATCCATTTCCTCGAAAAATTCGAGCCGATCCCCTTCGGTATAAACCATGGGAGAGAGGATACCGGCGATTTTAAGATTCGGATTCCGCTGTGTGAGGGCATCGGCGGCCCGTCTGGCTGTGTCGGCCTGTCCGCCCAGTAAAAACAGCGAAAGTCCTTCCTTGGCCGCACGGGCTGCCAGGGCCGGCACCATATCGGAGCCGGTGACCCGTTCCGGCAGTGGGTTGTCGAGCAGCCGGGACA
>CAYQKZ010000334.1:0-3779 GCA_964418135.1 uncultured Desulfobacterales bacterium | reverse complement strand
ATTGATATAACGAAATGGGCAATTACAGCGTATTGGTCATAGATTTTGAAACAACCGGTCTTTCACCGGATAACGGGGATAGAGCAATAGAGATCGGAGCCGTTCTGATCCAGAATAACCAGATCGCTGATCGTTTTCAAAGTCTGATCAATCCGAAAATGCGCATCAGCAGTTTTATTGCTGACTATACCGGCATTACCAACCAGATGTTAAAAAAGGCTCCCCCGGCAGATGAAGTGATGCATCGGTTTGTCGGCTTTATGGCAGACCACCATTTAGTTGCTCATAATGCCAGTTTTGATAAACGATTTCTTGATTCGGAATTGAATCGTATCAGAGCATCCCGAAAACAGGAATTTGCATGTTCGATGTTGATATCCCGCCGCATTTACCCGGATGCACCCAGTCACAATTTGCAGTCATTAATTCAATACAGAGAAATCCAAACCAATGGACAATTTCACCGGGCACTGGCAGATGCGGAGATGACAGCCCTGTTATGGATCAATATGATAAATGATCTTAAAGAGACTTATGGTCTTGGCAGCGTTCCGTTCGAGTTATTGCTTAAAATCTCCAGAATGGGTAAGTCTTTGGTGCCGAAATATTTGAAGAAAGTTGCAGGAGAATGTGCTGGATGATATTTTCAATGTCCGATAAAAAAGATATTTAACCGCATGGTTGATGGCCTTGAAAAAATAATCGAGTTCATCCTGATAGGAACCCTTGATAAGGTTCATCAAGGCTTGCAATTTCCGCTCTATCACTTGAGTTTTTTTCGATAATATCTGACATTTTTTCCCTCCGTATAAATAAAAGTTGTAGAGAGCTACCGATATGATCATGTTAGCACAACCATCTGATAAATCAAGGCAATTGTAATTCATTGATGCTTAAGTCAAAGACATTGGGGTGTGAATGGCTAAAATTGCCTCATCATTTCTGGATATCAGTTATCTCGACAGCCTTTCGACTCGGGAAAGTCCCATTCAGCGGCTGGATCCCCGTGCAAAAGTGATTGCCACGGCAGTGTATATCATCTGCGTCGCGTCTTTCGATAAGTATCAGATCACCGGGCTGATTCCTTTTTTTCTCTATCCCGTCGTTCTGATCGCCATGGGGGATCTGCCGCTGGGGTATTTGTTGAAAAAAATTCTGGTAGCTGCTCCCTTTGCCTTTTTCATCGGCATGTTCAATCCCCTCATCGACCGGGCTGTTGTCATGAATATAGGGTCGGTCGGAATCTCCGGCGGGTGGGTCTCTTTTTTGTCTATCATGTTGCGATTTGTCCTGACGGTCGGTGCGGTGCTGGCGCTGATTGCCAGCACCGGCTTTGCATCGATCTGCATGTCTCTGGAAAGAATGGGCGCACCGAATGTCTTTGCCGTGCAGCTTCTTTTCCTGTATCGATATATTTTTGTGCTGGTCGACGAAGCGTCCCGGATGGTGCGGGCCAGATCGCTTCGTATTTTTGAAGGCAGGGGAATGGGGTTTACGGTGTTTGCTTCCATGATCGGCCAGCTCCTGCTGCGGGCTCTGGATCGGGCGCAGCGGATTCATCGGGCCATGTGCTGCCGGGGTTTCGATGGCGAGATCCGGATGATCCGACCGCTGGCGTTTGGCCGGAAAGACGGGGTTTTTGTGCTGGGGTGGTCCGCGCTGTCTATCTTGATGCGACTTTACGACATTCCTCAGTGGATGGGGGAGCGGGTGACGGGGCTGATCAGATGAGTCATCATATTGTCGAGCTGAAAGATCTGCACTATGCGTATCCCGACGGCAATGCCGCCCTGGATGGTGTGTCATTCCGGATCACGCATGGGGAGACCGTTGCCATCGTTGGTGCCAACGGGGCCGGAAAATCCACACTGCTTCTTCATCTGAACGGTTGTCTTATTCCCGAAACCGGAACGGTTCGAATCGGAGATTTTCCCCTTACCCGAAAAACCCTGGATCATGTTCGGCGCACGGTGGGCATGGTCTTTCAAGACCCGGACGATCAGCTTTTCATGCCATCGGTGTATGAAGATGTGGCCTTCGGGCCCCTGAATCTGGGGCTGCCTTCGGAGGATGTCGCCGAAAGAGTGACCCATGCGCTGACAACGGTCGGGGCGCTGCATTTGAAGGATCGTCCGCCGTACAGGCTGTCCGGCGGCGAAAAGCGGTCGGTGGCCATTGCATCGGTGCTGTCCATGTCTCCCAGCATCCTGGTTATGGATGAGCCGACATCCAATCTCGATCCCAAGTCTCGAAGACAGCTCATTCAATTGCTGAAGACCTTCGAACATACGATTATCGTGGCGACCCACGATCTGGATATGGTGTTGGATCTATGTCTCCGAACCATCGTTATGAAAAAAGGCCGGGTGGAGGCTGATGGCCCCACTCTCGATATTCTGCAAAACGCATCACTTCTTGAATCGTGCCGCCTGGAAAAACCATTTGCCCTTCAGGCCTGCCCCGTTTGCAGTTCCGTTTCTTCGAATCATAAATTTCAACGATAGATAAACACTCTTTGCATGAAAGTTATAGAATCAATTTGAAACAATTCCAATTGCTTTAACCACCCAGTAGAAATTATCTCCTGTGGAATAAACCGGGTCATATTCCAGATCTACCCAATAATGAGATACTCCGTCGGGAAGCAGGAGATCAGGGATATGAATTTTCAATTCGTTGGACAGGGTTGATGCTGAACATGTAACAACCGGGTTAATTAAAAAATCGGCAGCTTTTAATTTAAAATGTAATAACTCCGGATAGATCGGATTGAATTCCAAAGTGAAATCCGTCCATAAATAGAATGTTATCGATGAAATAACATAGGAAAGATAAGGAATATGGAGAGATAAACTATTATCTACAGTTGCCGTACATGCAGTAGGCACAGGTGTTGGAGCGATCCACGAAGCAATGAGATCGATATACGCACCAGACATTTTTCCGGTATCTTTAGGCATAACACCGCCATAAACACCCGTATCGTTGACTTTGTTGAACAGTACGGAATTTGCCAGATCACCAGGCTTCACGCGAACTGCAGGCGGATAATTATGAGAGACAACTCCGACAAGATTGTTGTAGCTGACACCCTTATCCAGAGACAACCCGGCAGCACCGCCATGACAGCGGACGCAATTCGAAGTGAAAATCGGCTGGATCTGTGTTTCGAAATCAACGGTGGCCGCACTTGCACTGAAAACACATATTATCAAAGCAATTCCCTGAAACATCAACTTTTTCATAGAGCGCCTCCTTATTTAGATGGATCGATTATATTGAAAAGACAACATGAGGATGTTGTTGATACCATATCTGAATATTCGTTGAAAATAAAATCAGTGAATTATCGATGAATTTTTAATGGATGATGAACAGTTATTGAAAACATACTAAGAAAGGTATAGGGGTCGGTAAACCAAGATATATCTGAATGAACGTTCGCGGGCGGCGGGTTTGAAATCCGCCCCCGCAGGGTATTTTTTTGAATCAGGAATGAAATGGACGGACGATTACAATCGGCAATATCCCATTCTTTGAATTTGCATGGAAAGTTGCTTTACCCGTTTGAGATCTTCCTTCAGAAGAATATCGACCACTTCACGGTCTTTTCCTTCGCAGATGGCTTCCTGCATGCTCAGGAAAAAAATGACCGAGTCCTTTTCGAACTGGAGAGCCAGTTTCAAGACATCGGCGACATCCTGGATGGCATCCAGCCTGGTGCTGAGTGCCCCGCAGGTTTTATACACATGCTGATCCGCCGTTGCCTTGACATAGAC
>CAYQKZ010000333.1:0-3783 GCA_964418135.1 uncultured Desulfobacterales bacterium | reverse complement strand
AGGGTGCAGGTTACAGGGTGCAGGGTGGTGTTTCTTTTAACTGCTCCCAGTGGCCTGCCCCTATCCCCTGATACCTGCCCCCTGATACCTGTAGCCTGCCCCCTAATTCCTTTTTTTAAGGAGATATCATCATGACAACAGATGTCATTCGTCTCTCAAAATCAGGCAAAAGCCTGTTCAAAGACAAGGTCATGGCCCTTCTGCCGGATGGCGGAAACCTGAATCTCTGTCTGACATGCGGCGCCTGCTCGTCCGGCTGTCCGGCAACCGGACTGGAAGATATGGACCCCCGGAAATTTCTGCGCATGGCATCTCTGGGTATGGATGATGAAATCCTGAACTCCAAGTGGGCATGGATGTGTACCATGTGCCAACGATGCATCTATGTCTGTCCCATGAAAATCGATATCCCGCAATTGGTGTTCAATGTTCGATCGAGCTGGCCCCGGGAGTTGAAGCCCAAGGGAATCGTGGGTTCCTGCGATATGGCATTGAAGCACGACACGTGCAGCGCCATGGGGGCTTCCGAAGAAGACTGGCGGTTTGTGGTGGAAGATATTTTAAACGAAGTGCGGGAAAGCCAGCCCGGATTCGAAGACCTCCAGGCGCCCATGGACAAGGTTGGGGCCGAGTTTTTTCTGAATCAGAATTCCCGGGAACCTGTCACCGAACCGGACGAGATGGTTCCGCTGTGGAAAATTCTCCATCTGGTGGGTGCAGACTGGACATATGGCTCCAAAGGATGGGCGGCTGAAAATTATTGCTTGTTCCTGGCCGAAAACGACCGCTGGAAGCATATCGTCGAAGTCAAGGCCAAGGCCGTGGATGATCTGAAGTGCAAAGTCTGGCTCAACACCGAATGAGGGCACGAACTGTTTGCAGTCCGGGCCGGACTGAAAAAATTCAACATTCCGTATCATTTTGAAATCAAGAGTATCATCCAGTATTACGCCCAGTGGATCCGGGAAGGTAAACTCAAGGTCAATTCCGACTGGAACAAAGACCTGAGAGTCAAGTTTACGGTTCAGGACCCCTGCCAACTGGTCCGAAAAAGCTTTGGTGATCCAGTGGCGGAAGACCTGCGGTTTGTCGTGAAAGCCGTTGTGGGTGAAGAAAATTTTATCGACATGTTTCCCAACCGCTCCAACAATTATTGCTGCGGCGGGGGGGGCGGGTTCCTGCAATCCGGTCTTCCCGAAGCCAGACGTGCCTACGGCAGGCTGAAATTCGAGCAGATCATGGCAACCGGTGCGCAGTACTGCATCACGCCCTGCCATAACTGCCATGCCCAGGTTCATGATATCGGGGAGCATTTTGAAGGCGGATACCACACGGTACACCTCTGGACACTGATATGCCTGTCGCTTGGGGTGCTGGGCGAAAACGAACGCACTTACCTCGGCCCCGATCTGGCGGAAGTCGGTCTTTAAATGTTAGGATGGCAGCGTGCGCACAGAAGCTGAAAAAGAATTTCTGATCCGGGCCATCGATGCGCTGGACCGCGAAATGATCGTCGTAGCCCCGGATCACCGCATTCTGGCGACCAATCGCTATACGGCAGAAAAACGCGGCGAAAGCATTGTCGGCAGCACGTGCTACGATATTTATTTCGAGTTCAACACCCCCTGTGATGACTGTCCCGCCTGTCGGGTACTTCAGAATGGCAAACCCATTCTGAGGCATTCCCCAAAAAGTCTGACGGAAAGCGAACGGGTTTCCTGTTTTCCCATCTATTCCTCCCTTGGAAACATCGATGCGCTGCTCATGGTCGATTTCGATCTGCCTCGGCTCGGAAAACTGGAAGATCAACTGCGGCGATCGAATGCCTTTCTCAAAAACCTGCTCAACAGTGCTGTGGATGGCGTGATCGCAGCAGACCGAAAAGGAAAAATATTCATCTTCAACCAGTCCGCATCCGAAGTCAGCGGATACAGTGTACAGGAAGCGCTCGAAACACTCTACATTCAGGATCTCTATCCGGACCGCGGCGCATGGGATATCATGCGAAAAATGCGCAGCGAAGATTACGGTGGCAAGGGGAAACTGAAAGAATACCATGTGGACGTTCTGGGAAAAAACGGCGATAAAATTCCCATCAGCCTGTATGCTTCGATTATTTATGAAGACAATGAAGAAGTTGGATCCATTGGTTTTTTTCATGATCTGCGAATCCGTCTCCGCTTGAAGAAAGAGCTGGAAGCCGCCCAGATTCAACTGCTTCAGAATGAAAAAATGGCATCCTTGGGCAAGCTGGCCGCTGGGGTCGCCCATCAGTTGAACAACCCCTTGGGTGGCATCATGCTTTATTCCCGGCTGATTCAGGAAGAATACGAACTGACCGAATCGGCCAAAGAGGATTTGACTCGGATTTTAAAGGATGCCGAGCGCTGTCGGGATACCGTCAAAGAGCTGCTGGTCTTTGCCAGACAAACCCGGCAGGAAAAGCAGTTTCATGATATCAACAAGGCCTTGACCCGAACCCTTTTCCTTCTGGAAAAGCAGGTTCTATTTCACAACATTCTGATCGAAACCCGTTTGTCTGCGGATATTCCCCAGGTTTTGGGGGATATTCAGCAACTCAATCATGTATTCATGAACATCGTTTTAAACGCGGCTCAGGCCATGGACGGCCGGGGGAAACTGTGCATTACCACAGCCCTCTCCCCGGACAAACAACATGTCATCATCGAAATTTCCGATACTGGCCCCGGCATTCCGGACGAGGTACTCCCCCATGTTTTTGAGCCTTTCTATACAACAAAAGAAGAAGGAAAAGGCACGGGACTGGGGTTGAGTCTGGCCTACGGCATTGTGGAAAGTCACCAGGGAAAAATTACAGCCAGAAACAACCCGAAACAGGGATCTGTTTTTGTCATCGAACTGCCCATCAATCCTTGAAATGCAATGTCAGAGCGTGAAACTGACAATCACCCCTGTTCATCTTTAGGAAGGTTGCCGTGAAACCTGAAAACATTTCGAATCGGTTGTCCATTCTTGTTGTCGATGATGAAGAAAGCATTCGGGAGGGCTCCGCGCGGATTCTTACACGTATGGGGTTTCAGGTGTACAAGGCTTCGCGGGGAAGCGAGGGATTGGAACTGCTGAATCAGCATCCAGTTGCCATCGTTCTGCTGGATTTAAAAATGCCGGGAATGGACGGCATGGAAGTGCTGGGTCATATCCAACGGCTGAATCCCGAGATTCTTGTTATTATCATCACCGGTTACGCCACGCTGGAAACCGCTATCGAAGCCATGAAGCAGGGTGCGTACGATTTCATTCCCAAACCTTTCGAGCCGGATCAATTGCGGATCGTCATCAATCGAGCGCAAGAGCGGATACGGCTTACCAAAGAGACCGAAAGGCTGGCCCAGGAACGGCAACGGAATCTGGCGGATCTGGGTACGGAAAAAAGCCGGATTCGAACCATCGTCGAATCGCTGCCAAACGGTGTTCTGGTAACCAATGTCCAGGGGCAGGTGGCGCTGATGAATCCGGCGTTTCAGTGGCTGATGGGAGTCGAAGAGGATTTGGCTCCAGGCGAACCCATCGATGCGTTCATTCAGGACAAGGGGTTCTGCCAGATGGTCAAAGACATTTCCGCCGGAAATGTTGAATCCTTGCCGGCAACCTACGAATTTACGACATCCGGTGAAAAATACCTGATGGCCTCCGGAAGGCCGGTTCTGGGAGATGGCGGTGAATGTCTGGGGGCTGTGGTCAATCTGGTGGATATCACGGCCATGAAGGTTCTCGACCGCCTGAAATCCGAATTTGTGGCCA
>CAYQKZ010000332.1:0-3794 GCA_964418135.1 uncultured Desulfobacterales bacterium | reverse complement strand
CCACCCCAACCCTCCCCCGCTGGGAGAGGGAGCATAAGGAACGTAAGGATTATGCCCTTTCGCAGTATACATGCTTCCGGCAGGCCTGTCGATCAATCGATAATGATTTTATATGGCAATTAACGATATGATTTCAAAAGATGTTACGATCCTCAATGCACTGGGGCTTCATGCCAGACCGGCAGCTCAGATTGCCATGCTGGCTGCCAAAGCTGTTTCTCATGTCTGGATGATCACAGACGGAGAACAAGTCGATGCCAGGAGCATTATCGACATGCTGACCCTGTATTGTCCCAAAGGGTCTTCAATCCGGTTTGCTGTAGAAAGTACTCAAGATATCGATATATTGAATGAAATTGCCGCGTTGGCGGAAAATGGGTTCGGAGAGAATTAGGCCATGACAGATAGAGATCAACGGGAAATTTTGCTGACCGGTATGGGTGTTTCTCCGGGTATCTGCATTGGAAAGGCATATCTGGTTGATGTTGAAGGCGTCGATATCATTGAAAAATATCATATCCATCCATCCCATGTGCATTCGGAACTCAATCGATTCAGGCTGGCGGTAAAAAAGGCTAAAAATGAACTCCGTACCATTATCGAGAATACGCCGTCTGCAATCAAGGAACATGTCGATATCCTCGAAACCCATGTGATTCTGCTGAAAGACAAACTGCTGTACGGAAAGATCATCGAAACCATCGAGTCGGATGCCATCAATGCCGAATGGGCATTGAAAAAAGTGGTTTCTTCCCTCAAAGCCATGTTCCTGAATATGTCCGACCCGTATTTGAAGGAAAGAGCTATCGATATCGGTCATGTAGCAGACAGAATTTTGAATAATCTCATAGGTTCCGAAAGAATCAATATTGCCGCTATCGATAAACGGGTCGTGCTGGTGGCAGTGGATCTATCTCCGGCACAGACCAGTCAGATTCATTTAGAACGTGTCAAGGGATTTGTTACGGACAAGGGCGGTGGAACATCCCATACCAGTATTATCGCCAGAACACTGGGAATCCCGGCGGTGTCCGGCCTGAATCATGCCACAAAAACCATTTTCAGCGATGATATGATCATAGTGGACGGCATTTCCGGCAATGTCATCGTCAATCCATCCGACCAGACACTCATGGTGTATGAAGAACGCCGGACGCAATATGAAACCAGAATGGCGGCGCTGGACCGGCAGAGCCATCTCGATGCGGTGACGCTCGATGGTCATCGATTCATGATCATGGGAAATATAGAGCTTCCGGAAGAAATCGTTGCCGTTCTGGATCACGGCGGAGACGGCATCGGCCTTTACCGTACGGAATTTCAATACATGGGCCGACGGGATTATCCAGGCGAAGTTGAACTGTTCGAGAGGTACAAAGATGTCGTTGAGGTCATGGCGCCCAGGCCGGTAACCATCCGCACTCTGGATATCAACGGAGACAAAGCTCTGGATATGCCGGTGGAAATGGTTGAGGACAATCCGGCGCTGGGGTTGCGGGCAATCCGGTATTGTCTCAAAAATCCGGATATTTTCAAAACCCAACTGCGAGCTATTTTACGGGCTGCGGTGTATGGTAATGTTCGCATATTGTTTCCCATGATATCGGGTTATGAAGAGATTCTGGAAGCCAAATCCATGCTGAATGCGGTGTCCGATGAACTGGAAAAAGAGGGGGTTGCCTATAACCGCAACATTGAAATCGGCATTATGATCGAAGTGCCTTCTGCGGTGATTCTTTCCGATATTCTAGCGGATACCGTGGATTTTTTCAGTATCGGTACGAATGACCTGATTCAATTCTCACTGGCCATCGATCGGGGAAACCGTCAGGTGGCCTATCTGTTCAATCCATTGCATCCAGCGATTCTTCGACTGCTCCGGCAGACCGTGGATGCGGCGCGGGCGAAAGGGAAAAAAGTGTTCATGTGCGGGGAAATGGCGGGAGATCCCCTTCACATCCCAATTCTGATCGGGCTTGGCATCGAGGAGTTCAGCATGAATCCCAATGCCATTCCCCTGGCCAAGCAGACGATTCGCTCTTTGAATGTTCTGGAAACACGAAGTTTTTTGATTGAAATTATGAAAGAAAAAACAGCGCAGGCCGTGATGGAGCGTGTACAGGAACGATTCAGTCAGGAAGGCGGTTTCAGGGGATAAGATAATTTCCAGCAGTGAGGACATTCTCATGAAGCAGCCACCCGTTAACGGTCAGCGGTCATGTAAATGCTTGCATAAGGTGGTTTCCAGAAAAAAATACCATATTCCATGGATGAAGTATGAATGAGAATAACTCCAGTTTGATTCATACTTCATACTTCTGGATCACATATTCATCAATGTAAATTGCCTTATGTCCGGGAAGGTGAACCGAATGATTTCACCCTCCCGACTGTTTACGCACACATTTCGAAGAGAGCGGCCGCACCCATACCGCCGCCGATGCACATGGACTCGACACCGTATTTGACGCCGCGCTGCTTCATATTGGCCAGAAGTGTCGCACAGAGCTTGGCCCCCGTGCATCCCAGCGGATGACCCAGGGCAATGGCACCCCCGTGAATATTGACCTTGGCCATATCGATACCCAATTCCCGAACACTGTAAATGGCCTGGGAAGCAAAAGCTTCATTGATTTCGAACAGATCGATATCGTTGATGCCAAGACCTGCCAGCTTCAGCAGTTTCGGGATGGCATATCGGGGGCCCACCCCCATTTCATCGGCTTCGCATCCGATGGTGGTGTAGCAGACGAGTTTGGCAATGGGTGTCAGACCCAGCTCCTTCACTTTGTTGCCGGACATAATGATGCTTGCGGCGGCGCCGTCCGTTGTCTGGGAAGAATTTCCGGCCGTCACGGAGCCGTTGGCTGCAAATACGGGCCGCAATTTGGCCAGTCCCTCCACTGTCGTGCTTTCCCGAATGCCGTCATCTTCGGAGACGATAAACGTTTCTTTCCGGTACGTGCCGTCGGGCTGTTTTACGAATTTTGCGGCCGGAGTCGGAACGATTTCGGTGAACAACCCCTTGGCTTTCGCCTCACCAGCTTTTATATGAGACTGACAGGCGAATTCATCCTGTTCCTGCCGGGAAACCTTGTATCGGTTGGCCACGTTTTCCGCCGTAATCCCCATGGATGCATAAAGATCGGCTCGGGTCTTGCTGTGTTCCGGGTGAGGTCTGGGAAAATTGCCGCCCATCGGCACGTATGTCATGGATTCGATCCCGCCGCCGATAACGATATCCGACCAGCCGGACATGACCCGCAGGGAGGCCAGCGCAATGGCTTCTAGACCGGATGAGCAGAAACGGTTGACGGTCGCTCCTGAAACTTCCGGTGGAAATCCGGCGATCTGGGAAGCGATCCGGCCGATATTCAGGCCCTGTTCAGCTTCTGGAAAAGAACAGCCGATCATCATGTCGTCTATGTCTTTCTTTTCGAGATGGGGGGTCTTCTCGACGGCTGCCTGCAGAATGAACGACAGCAGATCTTCCGGCCGCGTGTCTTTGAATCCCCCCTTGATTCGCCGGCAACCCGGGGTTCTGATGGATGTAACGATATACGCATCTCTCATGATTGTTCCTCCTCATCTTAGTTTCTGAGCGGTTTGCCGGTTTTCAGAAGATGTTCGACTCTGGCAATGGTTTTTTCCTGTTTCCAGAAATCGATGAACGCATCGCGTTCAAGTTTCAGTATGGTTCCTTCATCCACGTCGCTGTTGGTTCGCACATCTCCGCCGCTGATGACGTATGCGATCCTTTTGGCCAGGAACACATCGTATTCGCTGACGAATTT
>CAYQKZ010000331.1:3538-3797 GCA_964418135.1 uncultured Desulfobacterales bacterium | reverse complement strand
GCTTCCTGATCGGCGGCATAATTATCTGCTTCCGCAATCAGTTCTCGGCGTTTCTTTTCTTCCGTGGCTTCCACCAGTTTATCGCCAAAACGGGTTTCCTTCAGGACGAAGCTGACCACTTCAATCCCATATTTTTTTTCGAGCGTGGGGCCGCCTTCATTGATAGGTCTGGATTTCAGGGCCACAAAAATATCGTCCTTGATTTTTTCCCGGCTGCTGATAAGTTCATTGACCTCATGGGCCTGGAGGATATCCTTGA
>CAYQKZ010000331.1:0-3528 GCA_964418135.1 uncultured Desulfobacterales bacterium | reverse complement strand
CTTGACAATACCGTCATAATCACCCTGAAGCAGGTGAAGAGGGTCCAGGTTCTCGATAGCCCACGTGTTCAGATCCCGAATTCGATAGGTCAGCACGGCCGATGTCCACAGCGCCACACTTTCCCTGGATATGATTTTCATGGGTTCCGGTGTTCCGCCCAGAAAAAGTGTCTGGTTCATCAAAGAGACTTCCTGTTCGATGCGGGTGAAATACGGGAGTCGGGCATGCCACCCGATATCCGTGATGGCTTCGCGTTGGCCGCCGAACCGTTCCAACACGACGGCATAATTCATTTTGACCTTGAAGATGGCGCGGGTGGCATATACCAGTGCCGACAGGCCATAAAAGAGCCCGATCAGGGTTGCCAACGCCAGCGTGCGGCGAAGGATGGTCTTGACAAAAGCTCGTGTAAAAAAATGTCTGGGAAGCTCTTCCGGCATGATCCCTCCTTCGGGCTGGTTTATTCGGTCTTAAGATAAGTTGAATACCATAAAAGGGATTCCGAAATGAATGATTTCTGATGGAGGGGATTGCTCATGACATGGTCTCCATTGTCCTGAATCATGAGTTTTTTGGGATGCCCCGCACTATTGAACAATTTTCGGGCATGGAACACCGGCACAACCGAATCGTTATCCCCATGAAATATCAGAAGATGACTGATAGCCGACAGACGATCCAACAGATCGAACCGGAATCGGGGAGAAAGGGCTGCTTCAGCGGACAATCCATCCGGAAGAACGCCGCCGGCCGCTTCGATCAAAGATTGACTGTCCAGCGGAGCAGCAACGGTCACCAGCCCATGAACCGGCATTTCCGCAGCCACCGCAAGACAGACCGCTCCTCCCAGGCTGCTGCCGAACAGCCCAGTTTTCGAACTGAAGTCATACTTATTTCGCAAAAAAGAAATCGCGCATCTCAAATCCCGACACCGGCCCTGAAAATCGACGGCATCCGCTTTACCGCCGTCACTTTCACCACACCCCCGATGATCGAACCGAAAATACGCCATACCCGCGGCAACGCATTGCCTGGCCAGTTCAATCTGCTTGGGTGAATTGCCGGTACTCAACAAACCATGCGAACCGATCACGAGCGGGGATAGATGAACTTCAGGTAACCGAAGAATCCCCGACAACCGAAACCCATCCGACATGAACGACAATTTCCGATCTCTCCACATCACCAACAACTCCCTCGTTCGCAATTTTTTTCAGTGCATCATTTTCAACATCAATGGCACCGCCACAAACGTTCCGATCGAAGCGCCGATGTTGGTAAAGACCACAACCAGCAGAATCCGCGTTACCTTGTTTCTCCAGAATCCTTTGACAGACAGGATATCCACCGGCAACGACTCGATGTCTCGAACCCTGGGCTTTCTGGAAAACGCCTCGACCAGTCCCGAAACCCAGCCTGCGGCAATCAGTGGGTGGAGGGTGGTGATGGGGGCTGCCAAAATCGAAGACAGAATCGTCAGGGGATGGGCGAGGGCTGCCGCAGCGCCGATGCCGGCCAGAATGCCGGTTGTCAGAACCCACCCCATCACCATGTTCGTTCCCACATGCGCACCCCCGAAGAAAAAACCGCCGGCCATCATCAATACGATCACCGCCGGGATGGCCCATCCCAGAAAAGCCGATAATTTTCCATCTGCCGGCAGGGTTTCGAGTGCGGCGATATCGATCGGTTGATCCCAGTTGGCCTTGATACCGGCAACATGCCCGGCGCCGACTACGGCCACGATTTTTGATCCCGGAGCAGTTCGGATTTTTTCAGCCAGATACTGATCCCGTTCTTCGATCAGAATGCGTTTGAGCATAGGAAGCGTTTTTCCGACGTCTGCCATCAGAGATTCCAGAACGTCCTGCTCTTTCATTTTTTCGATATCTTCCTGGCTGATATCTTCCGCTTCGGTAAAAGAAATCAACAGATGATACAGTAACTTGTTTTTTTCCCAGAACGTCATGGCCTTCCAGGCCCGGGACAGGGTCACGCGAATCTCCCGATCGGCCAGGTGAACGGCGGCTCCCATGGCATCCGCAGCCTCGATAGCACGGATCATTTCGGCACCCGGAACGATATCGAGTTTGGTGGCGATCCGTTTTTGAAATGCCGCCAGAATCAGATTGGACAGTAGCAGAAATGTTTTCTTATCCTTGATGACTTTTACAATATCCATATTCTGCCACTGATCTTTCAATCGGATGGTCTGATAACGGGATGCACAGAGCTCCACACATACCGTATCCGGGTTCTCCGCATCGATGACCGCAGCTACCAGATCCGAGCTTTCTTTGGAAACATGGGCTGTGCCGATCAGCACGATTTCCTTGTCTTCGAAGCACAAGCGGTGGACCATATTATGATTGTTCGATTCAGACATTCCGTATATAATCCTTATATGTTATGGGTAAAATTCGTAAATAGGGTTCTTGATGCCGTTGAAACAACCGACAGCAATCACTATAAATTTTTGAAATTATATAATATTTTATTTTTTCGTGCAAGATCAAATCCATTTTTGGAGCGTTTCCGTATATGACATTTCCCTTACCGACCGACAACCGTGATGAGGAGATGGCAGCCCCACCGTACTATCTGCCGTCCAATAACGAAATCCCCTTGTTTGAAGCTGCATACAACGCCAGGCTGCCGGTCATACTAAAAGGCCCCACCGGCTGCGGCAAGACCCGTTTCGTGGAATACATGGCGCACCGGCTTAGAAGACCGCTGATTACGGTTGCCTGCCACGAAGATCTCTTTGCATCGGATCTGATCGGCCGGTATCTGCTGTTAAACGACGAAACCGTATGGATGGACGGCCCTCTGACCCGTGCCGTCCGTAAGGGTGCTATCTGTTATCTCGATGAAATCGTCGAAGCCCGAAAAGACACGACCGTGGTCATTCATCCGCTGACCGACAACCGCAGAACCCTTCACATCGAAAAAAAAGGCGAAAGCATTCCTGCTCACCCGGATTTTTTGATGGTTATCTCCTACAATCCCGGTTACCAGTCTGTACTGAAAGATCTGAAACAGAGTACCCGGCAGCGATTTGTGTCTCTGGAATTTCATTATCCGAACTCCCATAATGAAGCTGCCATCGTCTCCCGGGAAAGCGGCCTGGATTTGGAAACCGCCTGTAAATTGGTTCAACTGGCCGGAAAGATCCGAAACATCCGTGAGTACGGGCTCACCGAGGGCGCCAGCACCCGGCTTCTCATTTATGCAGGTTGCCTGATTCGACAGGGGATATCCATCACCGATGCCTGCCGCTCGGCCATCTGCCTGCCCTTGTCCGATGACCAGCGACTGCAGGAAACGTTGATGGATTTGATCGGTGATTTGTTCGAAAAGGGAACAGATTTATTATTTATTTAACCCAGGTTCGCCATTTTTGAGACATGCGACCGGATCGAACAGCACATCCCAAAGGCCAGTAACGGAGCGACAGATGCAATGATTACATTACATTGGCGTTCCATCCGGGATTTGATCGATCGTCGTTTTCTGCGCGGCGATTC
>CAYQKZ010000330.1:0-3809 GCA_964418135.1 uncultured Desulfobacterales bacterium | reverse complement strand
CCCCGCTGGGGGAGGGAGCTTAAGGAAAACGCAGATTATGCCCGTTTGGAGTATAGCTTTAAAGACAAAGATTTTGGGTGCGTTATCGGTCAGGGATGTACAAGAAAAGTGCAAAATAAATTATTCAATCATATCACTCATGCCAATAAATAAATTTATAATATTTTGAAATTTATCATTATTTTGTATATTTCTTGACCATTAAAATTATTTTGCATTGCACAATAATTCTTGACATCTTCGTTGCGATTATTGATAATTGGAATCATTTATTTGAAGTGTAACCCGGAATCAGCAGGATATCGTATTTTTTACCGCTTAACATTCCTGCTTTCGGATTGCAAAACAAATGTGTCCTGAATACCCAATATCAATTTAACACGGAGGAAAGACAGATGGATCAAAAATTGATTGCCAAACAGATGATTCAGTTCAACAAAACAGCCATTGACAACAGCTTTAAAGCCATGACCATGGTGTATGAACAAAACGAAAAAATCGCCGGTGTGTTCCTGGATCAGGCCACGTGGCTTCCGGAAGAAGGAAAAAAGGCCATTCGCGACTGGATGAGTACTTACAAAACCGGTTGTGAAAATTTCAAGTCGCTGGTCGATGACAGCTATTCAAAAGTGGAAACATTTTTTTCCGAATCAAAATAACGGTTTACTTCAAGGAATCCGACGGGATACGATTTAACCGATCTATCCCGTCCACCCAAAAAAGGAGGGGGCTGAATGAATAGTCCCGCAGGCACGAATTTGGAACCATCCGATATCACCGATCCGATACAGGAAGGGCTTTTGGCGATCAACAAACTCGGAACCGCCACTCAGACATTTTTAACCGGTCTGGCCCGATATACCACAGATTTTTTTGTGCCCTACCTGATTTCTACGCATTATTTCAAACAGGCGGAATCCGGAAAATTCTTGAATGCGACACCGCTTGACAATCTGGAATCCTATTTAAACCTTATCAGTTTTAACAATGAATTGATGGGACGGGGAATTTCCAGCGCCCTGGATGCCGTTGGCAATTATGCCCGTCTGGAAATGGGCAATTTCGTTCAGGCCATGTATCAACATGCGTTTGCATTGAATCCTCATGACCTGCATGCCTTTGCCACCCGTCAGGCCGAACTGATGGAGCGGGTCGTCCATTTCTATCCACAGCTCATTCAAGATATCGAGCCCGAATACGGATTTCATTTCGAACGGGGTATCCATCCGCTGGTGGCCGAAACCGATCGATTCAATCTCTATCAGATCATGCCATCCGATACCACCGTAACGGTTCGCATGGATGCCAAACCCATCTGCATCCTGCCGCCTTATGTTCTGGGCGCCAACATTCTGGGTTTTCTGCCCGGTGAAAACAAAAGCTATGCCCACTGTTTCGCCAATCAGGGAATCCCGACCTATATCCGCATTCTCAAAGATATCGCTACCTGTGAAGCCCTTCAGACCATGACCGTTGAAGATGATGCGACCGACACCCGGGTGTTCTGCGAAACCATTCTCAAACGACACGGAAAACCCGTTACCCTGAACGGATATTGTCAGGGCGGATTCAATGCGCTGTGCAACCTGCTGTCCGGAGAGCTGGATGGACTGGTGGATGCCTTCATCACCTGTGTGGCGCCCATGGACGGCACACGAAGTCTCGGGTTGGCCGAATTTTTAAAGCGCCTTCCCAAACGGTTCAACGATCTGGATTACGGCACCAAAATTTTGCCCAACGGCAACAAGGTGGCCGACGGCAAGCTGATGGGCTGGGTATACAAACTCAAGAGCATCGAAACCGAACAACCCCTGAATGCATTTTTCCGGGATATCAGTATGCTGACGTCCAAAAACGGGAAACCGGTCACGATCAGCAAGACGGCTGCGGCCTTGAATTACTGGCTCGGCACCGAACGATTCGACCTGCCGCTGGCAATAACGCATGTCAGTTTTGCATCTTATAACATTCCCATTACCGCCGACGGCACCCTGCCGATTCAATTGTTCGGCCGAAAGCTGAACCTGAAGCGAATCAATGAAAAGAACATTCCCTGGCTGATCTGTTACGGAACTCAGGATGATCTCGTGGAAAAAGAGACGGCTCTGGCCCCGCTGGATTATGTTTCCGCCGAAGTCACCCCATTTCCCAAAGGCCATGTGGCCATCGCAACATCCTGGTCCGATCCCAAATCGGCCTGTGCCCTGCACACCCGTTTCGGCGAGGGAAACTGGCGGGGACCGGTCCGTTTTCAACTCGATCTAAACGATGCCTTATCAAGCGACTGATTTGCAAGGAAATCTCATGAACAGCCAGTTTCTGGAATTTTTGGGCAATTATCTGATCCAGGCTGCCAAATGGCAGAATCTGATGGCACAAACACCTGCCGGAACACTTCCAACTGTTATGGATGGTACGGAACTATCGAGGCTGTTCAACCAGTTTTGCAATATCAAGGGGCCCCACCCCCCCGAATTTGAGGAATATTCTCGCATATGGCGGCAGACGATCGAAAATTTTCAATCTATTTTTGTTCCCTATGCCAAAATGTGGGGATGGGTTCCCGAGGCCGATTATCGAAGTCTGCAAAATAAATGTGAAGCCCTTGAAAAAAGAATCCGCAAACAGGATCAAACCATTTCTCAACTTCGGTCATTGCTGGATGAAAAAGGATTGGGGCAGATTGAGATGCTTCAGCGGTTTCAATCTTTGATCCAGGATCAAAGTGATGAATTTCAAACATTTATGCAGAATTTTGGAGATGCGTTCACCAAAGACGCAAGTTGAAAAATCGAAAAGTATTCGTATTTCAAAGAGGGTGTCCATGAATCAAAACAAACCGGAACCAACTGAAACGGAAGATATGATCGCCGGATGGACGAAATCCATAACCGATTTCTGGAGCGGAATGACACGGATGTGGATGCCTTCCCAGACCGACCCGGAACCGGCATCACCGATGAGTGCTGCGCAGAGTGCCAAGAGTTCTATAGACAATGCCATTCGAAACTGGCAGGCAGTTTCAACGGTCATGACCGCGCCCGGCGCCATGGAATCGCTGATGAAAGGTGCGGGCGCCATGCCCGAAATTTTGGCGAAAATGGCCCAGCATACAATCAGCGGATATCTTCAGCTTCAACAAAAATGGATCGAACGTTGTGGTCGTCTCAGCGAGTCTGTTGAAGCCTTTTCGTTTGAACGGGTAGACGAAAATGCCTTCCGGGCCTGGATCGACATGTATGAAACCGAATTCAGGCGGTTTTATCAAATTCCCCAGCTCGGGCTGACCCGTACCTATCAAGAGAAATTCAATCAGGTGATGGACAAGTACAATGTCTATCAGGCCACCCTGTCAGAATTTTTACGGGTTCTATCCTTGCCGTTCAACCATACTGCCGTTGTCATGCAGGAGAAAATAGGTGAGTTGGCGGAAAAAGGGGCCCTGCCCGACGATTCCCAGAAATATTACCAGATGTGGATAAAGATTCTGGAAGGGCATTACATGAAATTGTTTCAATCCGCCGAATACACTCAGATTCTGGCCAATACGCTGAATGCGACTGCGGAATTTACGACAGCACGGGATGCCGTCATTCAGGATATGATGAGCGGGCTGCCCATTCCCACCCGTAAAGAGCTCGACGAACTGGAAAGGGAGCTCTACGAACTGAAAAAGCGGATTCGAGCAGTTGAAAAGGAACGCCAAACCTGAACTATAGACATTCAGAAAAATAATTTCGCTGCGTTATCGGTCGGCAATGGCTGAAAAAGGCTTATTCCCTCCCTGCTGCCTTGCGAAATGAATTTTC
>CAYQKZ010000329.1:0-3818 GCA_964418135.1 uncultured Desulfobacterales bacterium | reverse complement strand
TTTCGGATCCTTTCCCGGAATCGGCAACTATTCTTAATAACAAGGGGATTTGCATGGTACCCGATAGATTCGATCGGGTTTTTCACTGCCTGGCCTGGCGCTGGCCCCTCCAAAATATTTGACGCTCTGATAAACACAACTTGCCATGAAACCGGACATTCCATCTTCCAGACAGATTTTTTTCAATAACAGGTCTGCATAGTTCTTGTAGTGAAAAGGAATTTGTTCAAGGCGGATCAATTGATACAACGCATCGTGAACGAGAGACCCTCTTAAGAAATCCACGGTATCGAATGTCGGACCGCTGGGACCGTCCCAGGCATAGCCATTGGAAATCTCCAATCGGCCATCTACGGTCAACCTGACATAGGTGGTATCGATGGTGTATCCCGTTATGCCAGTGACTTGGTTATATGGTTTAACCAACTGATATTTATATTTATTCAATTTTCTATAATAGGCTTTACACATTTCTTTCCTCCGGGTTTATGTTCGCTATTTTTATTTATTTTACCCTGAAAAACCATCCATCCGAATAAATCAATTTTCAGAAAAAATTGAGCGAAATGTAAGTTATCTGGAAACGCAGATGATTTATCTTTTATCCGGTTGGAGCGCAACATTTTTTCATTGCCTCACCCCTTCCAGATTTTCCTCTCATTTAACATTTTAAGGGCCTGTTTCCAACTTTGTCCATGATCCACTTCGTTCATAATAACTATCCAATTTGCAAACGATTCTTTTTTCTGCTACGAGTATACATTTTAAGCGGTCAATGACTTTGTTTATGCTCGCTTGCAGTATATCGATGATGCAGGATGCATTCTATAATATTTCATGGGTGATTTAATGGAAAACACCAGCGGTATCGTTGCGGCCGTGTTGGCATCGGCCTTGCTGTTTCTCTGGATATGGATTTTGTGGTGGAAGCTGGCGCAGGCGGTGCAGCTCGGAATTCAGCAGGAGAAACTGCTTCAGGATGAAAAAGATCGTTTTCAGTCGATTTTCAACGCCGGCAACGAAGCCATTTTTATCCATGACCTGCCATCGTTGAAGATCGTCGATGTTAACCAGGCCATGTGCGATATGTATGGGTATTCCCGCCAGGAAGCCCTTCAAGTCTCTGTTGCGGATATCAGCTCCGGTGTCGTTCCGTACACCGACACGGAGGCAATGGGCCGGCTGCAAAAGGCCATGGACGGGGAACCGCAGCAGTTCGAATGGCAGGCAAAGGACAACACCGGCCGTCTGTTCTGGATCGAAATCAGGATGAGACGCACCACGATCTGCAGTCATGACAGGATAATCGTAACCGCGCGGGATATAACGGATCGCAGGCAGGCCGAAAAGATCATCATCCGGCTGACCCGCTTGTATACGGTTCTCAATAAGATCAATGAGGCGATCATGCGCATCCGGCAACCCGAAGAGCTGTTTCAGCAGGCCTGCCGTATTGGCGTGGAAGAGGGCGGTTTGCGGATGGCCTGGATCGGGCTGGTGGACCCGGAGACCCAGTGGGTGAAACCCGTGGCCCAATGGGGGGATGATAACGGCTATCTGGATGGCATCAAGGTTTCCGCCGCTGATATTCCGGAGGGTCAAGGGCCGACGGGTATCGCGATCCGTGAAGGAATATATTATGTCTGTGCGGATTGGCAGCGGGATCACCGGATTGCACCGTGGCGGCTGAAAGGCCTGGCGCATGGATTCCGTTCAAACGTTGCCTTCCCTGTACAAAAGGATGATCGGATTATCGGGGCCATGACGCTTTATGCCGACGAGCCGAATTTCTTCTCGGATGAGGAGATTCGTTTGCTCAAACAACTTTCGGAGAACATTACCTATTCCCTTTCTTTTATGGAGCAGGAGAAACAGCGCCGGTCCGCTGAACAGGCGCTTCGGGAGAGTGAGAAGCGATTTCGTCTGATTTCCCATATTGCAAGTGATATTATCTATTCTTGTTTCAGAGATGAGGATGGTGCTTATTCAATCGACTGGTGGTCTGGCAACACAGAAATAATCACAGGTTATACGATCGAAGAGATAACGACACGATCCTGCTGGCGTTTTCTGGTCATCGATGAAGACATCCCATTGTTTGAAAAATATGTGATCGGGCTTTTCCCCGGACAATCCATATCCACAGACCTGCGCATCCGCCACAAGAACGGGGAGATCGTCTGGGTCACTTCCTATGCGGAGTGTATCGCGGATGCAGGTACGCGTGAAGACGTCCGGCTCTACGGCGGATTGCTGAACATCACGGAGCGCAAGAAGGTGGAGAATATTCTCCAACAAGAGCGAACCAAACTCCACACCCTGTTTCGAACCATCCCGGATGTCGTCTGGGCCAAGGACGCGCAAGGCGCTTACCTGGGATGCAACCCGGCTTTTGAACGTCTTTGCGGCAAATCCGAGAAAGACATTGTCGGCAGAACAGACGAAGAACTGGGCAACCGGGAAAATACATCATTTTTCAGTGATGCCGATTGCATGATTGCCTTGGCAGGCACTCCCGTCATCCGGGATGAGAGGTTGTTTTTTGCCGACAATGGTTATCGGGGTTTGTTTGAAACCGTCAAGACCCCGATGTTCGACGACAGTGGCCGGGTGATCGGTACCCTGAGTATTGCCAGAGATGTAACGGAAGGTCGCCGGAATCAGCATTTGTTGAATGAGCGGGTCAAGGAACAGCGTTGTCTGTACGAGATTTTCAATCTGACCGAAGATATGGAATCGCCCCTGGAAAACCAGCTCCAACAAGTGGCGGGTCAAATCCCTGCCGGCTGGCAATATCCGGAAATCACGATGGTCCGGCTCGACTATGCGAGCAGGCAATACAGTACGCCAGGCTTTGTGGAGACATCCTGGATGCAGACGGCGGAAAGTGTCACACAGGAGGGGCATCCCATCCGCCTTGCGGTGGCCTATTGCCAGGAGCGGCCTCAGGAAGACGAGGGCCCCTTTCTCAAGGAAGAACGGGTACTGCTCGATACCATCGTTTACCGCCTGGTGGAGGTGGTGGACCGTCGGCAATCCGCAATTATGCTTCGGGAACGGGAGCAGATCGTTTCCACCATGTTCGGCCAGAGTACAGACGCCATTGTTCTGGTGAATGCAACTACCGGCGTTTTTGTCGATTTCAATACTGCCGCTCATCAGGGCCTGGGATACACCCGGGAGGAATTCTCCCTCTTGTCTGTGAGGGATATCCAGGCGGAGCATACCGAGAATCAGATTGCATCCAATACAGACAGCACCGTCGAGGGAATGCCGATCGATGTGGAGACCCGCCATCGCTGCAAGGATGGAGCCGTCAGAGAAGTCTCTCTGTCGCTACGACCCATCCAGTTGGGTGGAATACCTCTGATTTCCGCTGTCTGGCGCGACATCACGGAGCAAAGGGCCAGAGAGCGGGATATGAAAGCATTGTCCGTTCGGGTTCAACTGCAAAGCCAGCTCATCGGAGATCTTAGCTCGGCCCAATCCGCCATCGATGGTGATGTGGTCGGATTTGCCGGAGAAGTGACGGAACTGCTCTCTAAAATGCTGGGGATTGCACGGGTTTCGGTGTGGCTGTACGATGAGACGGGAAGTCGCCTGGTCTGTGTGGCCCTGTACGATGCAGACACCGGCACACATTCCAGCGGACATGTGCTGGAGGAGGAATCATTTCGCTCCGAATTCGAAGCGCTGAAAAACAGCCGCTATGTGGATGCCGACGATGCCCTTACCGATCCCCGCACAGCCGGTTATGCGGAACCTTACCTGAAGCCCATGGGGATTACCTCCATGCTCGACTGCCGAATCATTTCCAG
>CAYQKZ010000328.1:0-3820 GCA_964418135.1 uncultured Desulfobacterales bacterium | reverse complement strand
GCTGCTGGTGATATGACCGGAGACAAACGGGCCGATATCGTCGGTAGCTATGGCAAAGGAGGCGGCATGAAAATATTTCTGAGGTTCATCATCGTATTAACGCTGGTTATGGCCGGTACAACTGCCTGGAGTACACCGGTCCCGGATACTGGCCAGATAACCTGTTACGACAATGAAAAAGAAATCGCTTGTCCCGCACCCGGCCAGGAATTCTACGGCCAGGATGCCAATTACAGTATCAATACGCCGTCCTTTTCCAAAATGGATGGCAGCGGTAAGGAATTGCCCGATTCCGCATATTCATGGGTTATGGTAAAAGACAATGTTACAGGGCTGACATGGGAGATGAAAACGAACAAGGATGGTGTTCAAAACTACGATGATCCTCACGATTCAGACAATACCTACGACTGGTCCACAGGTAACGCAGAATTTCTCAATCTGTTGAATGAGGCGCAATTTGGCGGTTATAACGACTGGAGAATTCCCGCGCCTGTTGAACTTTCCGATATTGTCAACTATCGCATTCCTTCCGTTGGGCCTGCAATCGATTCCGGATATTTTCCCAATACAATGGCGGCCGTTTATTGGTCTTCCACAACCTATACCGGCTATCCATCCTATTCATGGAATATCGACTTTGAAGATGGTTATGTCAATTTCGACGGAAAAAATGACAAATATCATGTCCGGGCTGTTCATGGAAAACAGGCTCTGTCATCGACAAAATCAATCACAGGATTTTATGATTCTATCGATGGCACATTTTCGGGAGATGTTTCGACAACATCCTCCCGCTTCATCGATAATGGCGATGGCACCATAACAGATCTGTCCACAGGGCTGATGTGGCAGAAATCCAAATCCTCTGACTTTACATGGGCACAGGCCCTGTCCTATTGTGAGAATCTGATTCTTGCAGGGTATTCAGACTGGCGGCTGCCAACTATCAAAGAATTACACAGCTTTCTGGATTACACCAGACAATTCTCATGGGAAACGTATCCATATTTTTCTTGGTCATCGACGACCGATCAAAGCAATCCGGGCAAAGCATGGGGCGTTTACGAAGACCAGGGTTTCGACGGAAAAAACGATAAACAATATACCTTCGATGTTCGCGCCGTTCGCGCGGGGCAGGCCGGTTCACTGGTTCTTTCGGTGAACCCTGCCTCAAGAGATGTCGGCAACAATCCAGGTACAGCCACATTCAGCGTGACCAACAACGGTACAGGCGTCATGTTATGGACGGCAGCCGTCACTGCGGGCAGCAGTTGGCTGTCGATACAGTCCGGCGCCAGCGGCACCGATTCAGGAACCATCACCTGTTCGTTTACAGCCAATACCGGTTCGTCTTACCGGGTTGGAACCGTTCGTGTGACGGCTGCCGGTGCCGAAGGTAGTCCGAAAGATGTAACCATCAGCCAGGCAGGAAGCTCAACCATCGAAATCGTTTTTCAGCCTGGCCCTGGTAAAAACGACGGAACGGATGACGGCAGCATCGATGGTGGAAAAGATGCCTATTTCTACAGTTGCACCGGAGGATGGAGTGGAACGGATAATTATCTTGTCGCTGCGGCGCGAAGCACTTGCAACGAATGCAATAACAAGGCGTATATTCAGTTCAATGTTTCGACACTTCCCGACATCGTCGGTAAGGTTTATCTGGGGGTGACCCACCTCGCGCATACCAATAACTGCTACAGCATGTGTGAGGCAGATTTCTATATCTATCCGGTTCTTTCAACCTGGAATGAGGTTTCGCTGCCGCAAACCCAGCCGCAGGAGGGCAGTCCTGTCCATGGCCCTATCCATATCGCTTTTCCCAATGATTTTGGGAAAAAAGAATATGATATCACAGATATTTACAGAAAATGGAAGCGTGGTGAAATATCGAACAATGGCCTGGTCATCTACTCCCCCGACCAGGGATGCAACAATGCATCTGTGACATGGAGCGTTTATTCTTCAGACAGTACGGATACCGCCAAACGGCCGTATCTGAAAGTTGTTACGGGTCAGCCTTCCCCATCAGCCAGCCAGTTTCTGGGAGCCTGGTCAGACGGCGTATGGATCTGGGATAAGGCCTCCAACAAGTGGACCATGATGGCATCAACCGCCAACGCATCCATGATCGCCGCTGGTAAAGTGGATTCGGACAGCATCGATGACTTGATCGGTGTATGGGCATCGGGATTGTATTTACGCCAGTCTTCCAACGGCCAATGGATCAGGCTGAGTGTTTCGCTGCCGACGTGGATCGTCGCCGGAGATTTGAACAACGACGGCCGGGATGACGTCACCGGTAGTTGGCCGGGTTCCGGCGTGTATTATCGGGATTCGGCCACAGGCAATTGGGTCAAGTTGTCTTCATCTGCCAAACAACTGGCATCGGGCAATATCGGCGGCACGCGGGATGATCTGGCCGGTGTATGGAGCAACGGTTTGTGGGTTCGTTACAGCGTCGATGGCTCATGGAAGAAACTCGATTCAGGCATTCCGTTCTGGATCACCGCCGGGGATATGACCGGAGACAAACGGGCCGACATTGTCGGTAGTTACAGTTCCGGCACATGGTATCGAAATTCTGCCGCCGGCGGATGGACCTATATAACGACACCGGCGGCGCAGTTGGCCGCCGGTGATGTGGACGGCGACGGCCGGGACGATCTGGTTGGTATCTGGTCGAACAGTGTGTACGTCCGCTACGGTGCAACCGGCCAGTGGCAGCAGATCAGCACATCCAAACCCAAATGGATTACGACGGGAAAAATGAACGATTACATCTTTTGAAATTATCATGTCCACCCAATCGCCACGACCACCACGCTGATGCCATCCACCTTGGTGTCGCCAGACAATTTGGCCAGAACCGTTTCATCTTCCACCGGAACGAACAGCGCCAGCGTCACCGAAGAAAGCCCCAGGCTGCCAGCATAGGCGGCCGCCTGCTGAATCGCTTTGCGGGTTTCCGACATATCGACAAAGCTTTTGATCTCGATGATCCCCTTCTTTTCACGACACCGGATGTGAATATCCACCTTGCCGTTTCCGGTCGGAAATTCCGGACTTGTGACACACCGCCGGCCGATGGCCGCATGCAGCCAGGCATAGAGATGAAAATGCCCCACCGCTTCGGTGAAATGCAGATCGGCCCGTCTCGGTTGATCCTTGAAAGGGTTCAGTCCTCTAACTTTCATCCGAACCAGGTACGCCTTGTAACGGTTTAGAAGCGACGGAAGATTCAAGGATTCTTCTCCAAAAACGTCTTCCAGATCATCCAACGGTTCCACTGCCAGAATCGGCAGACGGTCGCCGATCAAATCGTCGGTCAGGGCGTTATAAAGGCGTTTTTGAATGAAGGGACAGGTAAAACGGCAAAGCGATGTCCGGGTACCGTCATCGGCAATTTGAAGCTCGGGCGCGATCACGCCATTCATAAACAAATAGGCGCACCATTCGGCATCTATGGAAAATGCCACATCCGATCGGGAAAACAATTCCAGAACATGGGGCACATATCCTGTTCGGACTTTCTTGATGAGATTCAAAATGGTGTTGTTCCACTCCACCGTCATGGCTGCATGATAGGCCGTTTTCCATGCCTGGCAATCAATGGTGCGGTCTTTTTCCGGATTGTATTTTTCAGTCAGCAGCTCCCCGAACCATCCCACGAGACCCGGCTGTCCGTTGGTTGCCTCAAACAGATTTTCGACGACCGCCGCATCGACAGTCTGGCCGCTTTCCCGTGAATACTGGTCAAATAAATCCGTCACCTCGGCCAGCATGAAATTGGGAACGTGCAGGCTTCTTTGAATAT
>CAYQKZ010000327.1:0-3824 GCA_964418135.1 uncultured Desulfobacterales bacterium | reverse complement strand
GTGGATATGTCGTTTGTGCGAACGTATAAATTTGGAGAAAAGCCGGAACCGTTTATTCCCGGCAGTTCACTAAAAGGTGTTATCCGATCTTATGCTGAAAAAATCTGTCGCACTCTGCGGGATGATCCCGTACCGGTATGCCTGCCCTATGTCGAACAGGAAAAGGAGCAAAACGGGGAAAGAAATCAGGCTGCCTGTGGCAACCGGATCAAACATTTTCTGAAAAAATCCAGTCTGGATACCATCCCGACAAGCGACGTCTATCGCCTGTCCTGCCCAGCCTGCCGGACGTTCGGCTCTCACTATTTTATCGGGAGACTGGCGACATCCGATGGTTATCTGACCGCTGACTTCAAGAAAAACGGCAAGGCGGTGCTGGAAACCAGGGATGGTGTTGCCATCGACCGGCTGACAGGCGGCCCGGTCGGTGGCGCCAAATACGATCTGGAAGTGCTGACTAAAGGAGAATTTGGCACAAGAATCGAAATTCAGAACTTCGAGCGATGGCAACTGGGACTTCTGGGTCTGGTGCTGCGCGATATGAGCCAGGAGCTGATTCGGATCGGCATGGGAAAAAGCCGGGGACTGGGTCGAATCAGAGCAGAAATAACCCGTTTTGAGATCAATTATTTCGGAAAACCTCAGAAAACCCTGACCGGTCTGGCCGCTAGTTGTTCGGACAAGGAATGCATGGATTACGGATTATTTCGGGAAACAGAAACAGGCGCTATACTTCAGGAATCTGCACCTGCAGGTCTTCGATATGGATATGATCTGACCGGAACATGGGAAAGTGCTTTGGAGCCCGCTGTCAAGGACCTGACAGCATACATTGCCGATGTTCCCTGGCCAAAGGATATCGATGCATATACGAAAAGGAGGCAATAATGGCGCACCTTTGCTCCGGTGATTTGTCACCCGATCGGTTTCTGGCGTTGATCGAATCTCATCCATGGCCGGAAAGCGCCGTTCTGATGGCGTTTGCACCTGCTGAAGCCAGATTGATGCGATTTGTCTGTGATAGCTGTTTTCTGTGTTCCACCGAACAAGGACGGATTTTTTCGCCTGATGGAGAACTCCGCTGGAGAAATATTGGGAAAACCATTCGCACGGTTTATTTGGGATATCCACCGATTTCGGATGTGCTGTCTGATTTTTCATCCAAATTGGAAACTTTGTCGCCCATCAGCCAGCGGTTATTACTCTGGGGGGAACGGACGGAGAGCCGGAATGAATGGCTGGAACAACAGGCGCCGCACCGGTTTGAGTACCCCATCGACAGCGCCCAATTTCCCAGAGGGCGTGCGGCTCTGGCCGTGGAAGAATGGGTGAATGCAGCCAAGATTCCCCAATTCAGCCGTTACCATAGTATTATCGAAGTCAAAGGAGGGCAATGATATGCCGCAGGGTGAAGCTTTTTGGAATCCATACCGATTGATTCCCGTAAAAGAACAAATCGAACGCAGCGCACCGTGGACGGATGAGCGGTTTCAGGGGCACAGTGGCGTGATTCACTGTACGATTGAAAATTTGACCCCGCTTTTCATCGGTTGGAGGCCGTCAGGCAGCAATCACCCGCCACTGCTTAGAAATGGAAAACGGGTCATCCCTGGCAGTTCGCTGAAAGGAATGTTGCGGTCGCTGGCTGAAATTGTCGGCGGCGGGTGCTTTGTTGTCACTGATAATGGCAATCGGATCCCCGAACAGTTGAATACCTGTAAGCAGGTAAACCGGTTGTGTATTGCCTGCCGGATGTTCGGCGCCATGGAAAGAGGAGCCAAAGCCCGTGTTCACAAGGGCAAGGTGAGTGTCGGCGATGCACTGATCCAGGAACCGCAACCATCGTCTAAGCCATTGATGGTACTGTTGTCCAATAATGGGGTCCGCCATGAACCGTTTTATCGATCCGAGCAGAGCGGGAGACTCGACTGGAAAAGTCGAAAGCTTTACTTTCACCAGCCAAAACATCAGTCGACCACACCTCCCATATCACAGAGTATTCAGGATCGGGCATGGAATATCGAAGCACTGCTTCCCGGACATCATTTTGATGTCGAGATACAATTTACCAGCCTGACCGATCAGGAACTTGGGCTGCTGTTGTATATCCTTCACTTGGAGGATGAAGTGGATGTCCAGATTGGTGAAGAAAGAATACGTCTGAAAGGACCGATGCGGCATAAAATCGGCAATGCCAAACCTGCAGGCATGGGAAGCTGCCATGTCCGGTTGAACCGCCTGACCTATCTGGCACCTGCAACCAAGCGATTTGTTTCGATGACAACCGCTGAAAACCAGGTGTATGCGGACGAAGCACTGAAAAAAGAAATTCTTCAAAAAACCGGCTCTTTTTGTTCTGACCAGTCTCCCACCATGCAGGCCCTTCGAAAGATGATGGTTTGGGACGTAAATGATCCGCGCGGATTTCGCTATCCGGATTATTTATGGTTCAAGAACAGCGCCCATGATGGAACTGTTTTGAAAACCCTCTGATGCAACTTTTTCCTATCAATGAATCATGTAAAGGAAAATCAACATGAGTCGTAAATTTCTGACCTTCCTTGGAACATCACCTTATAAACCCACAGTCTACACCCTGTCACCGGACAAACCCGGTGTAGAAACCTCATTTGTACAGACCGCTGTGAACCAGTTTTGGGGACCATTTGACGAATCGTATATTTTCGTCACTGAAGACGCCAAGAAAAGAAATTGGGAATTGCTTTGTCAGACAATGCAGCAGCAGACTGGAACAGCATTTCTGACACTCAAGGACATCCCTGATGGAAAAAACGAAACAGAGATCTGGGATATTTTCTCCATACTCAGGTCATGTATCGCTGCAAATGATGTTGTCGTGTTTGATGTTACTCATTCTTTTCGATCGATACCCATATTGACGCTTGCCTGTATTCAATACATGCGGTCACTGGAGTCCGTTCAACTGGAAAGGATTGTCTATGGAGCATGGGAAGCCAGAACGCCTTATAAAAATACTTATGAATCCGACGATCCGCCGCCCAAAGCGCCTATTTTCGACCTGACTCCTTTTGTCGAACTGATGGACTGGAGTCACGCTATATCGGAATTTGACAAATATGGTCAAATCGGTCCGCTGCGGGATCTGGTAAAAAAGGATGGGAATACCTTTTTGATGACCAATAAACTGAGACAAAATTTATCCACTGTGGTTGACCATATGACGAATCTACAAAAAGACATATTGACCTGCAGAGGCCGCAGCATTTCTGAAGGAAAACGTCTTGAAGCAATACTGCCCAGTATTAAAAAGCTCAAACACAATGTTAAGGATCTCCCGCCCGCATTCCGGCCATTGCTGGAAAAGTTGGAATCCAAGTTGATCAAACTATCGGGTCCTCCCGATATTACCGTTGCAGATGAAGTTCGTCGTGGTTTCGGCGCTGTGGATTGGTGCCTGTCTCATGGCCTGATTCAGCAAGCGTACACAATTTTTCAGGAAAGTCTAATTACACATTTTTGCCAATTGGAAGGCTTGAATTTTCATGAGAAAGCTAGCAGAACTCTGGCTGATCAGGCTGCAAAAACATTCAACATCGATCAAATAGAGTGGGATCCACCAGCAAAAGACAATCCGGAAACGATACGAAACATCCACGAAAAAGTAGGGAAAGAGGTACTGGCACTTTTCGATAGCCTTTCCGGAAACAGAAACGATATCAACCATGCCAAAACAACCAGTACCAACACACCGGAATCCCTTAAAAAAAAAATCGATACAGTATAAGGTGAAATCCTAAGACAGATCCCAATATATCCAAAATCTCCTGCTCAAAACCCCCGCT
>CAYQKZ010000326.1:0-3871 GCA_964418135.1 uncultured Desulfobacterales bacterium | reverse complement strand
AGGCAGCGGCAGAAAGAAAGGAAATGGTATTTCTGCCAGAGGTGGCGGATACATTTGATTATCCTTTAGTAATAGGCAGTTGAATGGGAAGACTGTCTGGATTTAAATATCGTGAGATTGTGAAACGGCTAAAAAGATCAGGATTTGGATTTGATCGCCAGGCAGCAGGAAGCCATGAAATATGGTACAATCATACGAGCGGGCTATCCACAACGATACCTAATCATCCAGGAGATATGCCAGAAGGGACGCTTCGAGCTATTTTGAAGGAAGCCGGTTTCACACTCGATGAATTTCTTGTATAAACGCAGGAAATTGAACATGATGAAATATAAAGATTATTATGGATCTGTGAATTTTAACGATGATGATGATGTTTTTTACGGAAGGATTGAATTTATTAAAGCGCTAATCAGTTATGAAGGAACTGACGTAACTTCTTTGAGAAAAGCGTTTCAGGAAGCGGTGGATGATTATCTGCTATTATGTGAAGAATCCGGGGAAAAACCTGAAAAATCGTTTAAAGAAGTATTCAATGTCAAAATCGATCAACAGCTTCATCGAAAACTCGAAATCGAAGCCGAGCGTACAGGCCTCAGCCTGAATGCTTTGATTGCTCAAAAACTGTCCAAGTCTATTACAGCGTGAATGTCAATTGCCATTGTCATCAAAGAAGCACATGGAACTGATCAATATTATGACTGTGACAGCTTTTAAAAAGATGATTTGTACTCTCTGCCGGGCAACATGTTCAGCGAAATTATAGGTGGTGGGCTTGTCGCTGTGCCAAAGCCGTTTTTTCTGCACAACTATGTGGTTTCTGTCATGACGTATGAAATCAGCAGCCAATTTCAAATAGGCAGCAGATGCCCTATCGGAGGAAAAAATGGGAGTTGATGCCGTTTTAATTGTCGAGAACAGCCGGCGGGTTTCATTGGAACAATTCCTGAATGAATGGGAAAAGAAATATTTATTGATTTTTCCTGAATCTTTCGATGTAACTTCATGGATCGAATTTGAATGGGAAGGAAAATGGTTTTTTTCTTTGATATCAGGTACGCCCCGGTACAAGTTTCTGATTTCCCATCATTATGATTTTGAATTGAAAACATATTTTGATAACCCGGATTTTGACCCGGTCGTACTGATTTCGTTTCTCAAAATCGCTCTGGCAGCAGAGAAAATTGCAGGCGGGCCGGTTTATTTGGGTAACGATGTGATTAACCTTTCAGAACCCCCTGATGATCCGGAAACGGATGATTTTTTTTCGATACCTCTGGAGATTGACATGCTGATTCATAACTGGCGGGAGATAGCGATTCTGAATGAATATCATTGAAAGTACCCGCTCATACATTACAAAGCCTTCATTCGCAGACAAACGCAGTTAGTGGGCCTCAGACGGGATTTTGAGATAGTTTCTAAATAGAGCGATTTTTCCTGAACCATCCTGTTTTCGTTGTAGTTTCTCCTGTCTTCATCTGCCTGATCATATTTGGATTCTTGGGCCCATGATGTAAAAGATCAAAAATATCGGAGCTCCGATATTATACACACAACATTACGATATTATGGGCAATTCAATCAATATCCATTTTGTTAAGGTTGTAATTCAGACCGTTTGCTCCGATATCTTCAAGAGCCTGCCGGATCCGTCTCAGGTTGCAGGCCGGCCTGGCAATTTTCAATTTCTGCCCGCAGGTTGGCCAATATTACCTGCAAGGTGGCTTTGTCACCACTTGTCCATGCGGATGTATCCATCGACTGGATATTTATCAGCGCCTTTGTGATGACGGGGATCATATTTTGGGGAGCGTTGGGCTCATTCCACTGACGGGTGGCTTTCCCCTTCTGATGTTTGCCATGTAAGCTTCGATGAAATGGGCTTTTGGATTGAACCGATGCAATAACTCTGCAGCATAATCTGTATAGTAATTTATCGCGTTAAAGCAGATTGTAATATCAGGCATAATCATCAAAAGCTGGGGCTTGTGCCAATATATTTCCTATGCAAAAGCTATCTGAGGAAGTTCAATGTAAGCATCTGGCTTTTCATCTCTTTTCTGGATTGCAAAAAAACGTCTCTCGATTTCTTTTAAAACAGATGCCTCAAAATACACCATTCCACACTTTGTACAAATCTCCACTGGTGTATTTGGAACAAGAAGATAATTGCCTTTGTATGTGTAAAGGTATTCAGTCCTACGTTCTTCGTAGTCGATGGCTCCGCAGAAATTACATCTTTTGATCATTTTTTTCTCATAGTCCGTGGATCAATGAATTTGGTAGAATGCAAGATCGTCCGCCCTTCTTTCAATTTCAGCATGGTATGTGTAAACATACTCTCCGTTAATCACTTTTTGTTTTATCTGTTCCAGTTTCATGAGGCATGATATCCGTAACAACTACAGGTACACTTTTCCAAAGTTTTTAGCATCAAACGAAAATAAACAACTCACAAAAAGTTGTACATCGCGTATCAATAGTCACGTCGTACAAATTGAAACTCAGCCTGTTTGCTCCAGTATCTTCAAGAACCTGCCGGATCCGTCTCAGGTTGCAGACCGGCTTGGCAATTTTCAATTTCTGCCCGCAGGTTGGCCAGTAATACCTGCAAGGTGGCTTTGTCATCACGGGTCCATGCGGATGTATCCATCGACTGAATATTTATCAGCGCCTTTGTGATGATGGGAATCGCATTCTCGGGCGCATTGGCATCTTTCTTCTGTCGGGTGGTTTTTCCATTCTGCTGTTTGGCTTTATAGGCTTTGTAAGCCGTTGTCATCGCCCGAACCTGCTTTTTTTTAGCAATGGAAATCAGTGTGTTTTTGGAAATGATCCGATCCCCGCGACACTCATCCCGTATCTCCTGGGGAAGCTTGTTGAGGCTCAGAATTTCACTCAGGGTGTTCTGTGCCTTGCCAATGATGCCCCCCAGTTGTTCCTGGGTATATCCCTGCTCGATCATCAGGGATTGCAAACCTTCGGCTTCTTCAACCGCAGTCAGATCCTGCCGGAGGATATTTTCGACCAGTGCGATTTCGGAATAGTTTCCGGCAATAAAAATAGCGGGAATGGTGGCAAGTCCGGCCTTTTGGGCAGCACTGACGCGGCGCTCTCCGGCAACTACAATCTTGTTTCGCTGATCATCGATTCGAAAAACAATAGGCTGAATCACACCTATCCGGGTGATCGAGGCCGTCAATTCGTCTATCCCCTGCTGATCAATGCATTTTCTTGGCTGCATGGGATCTGTCTGGAGTTCGTTGAGGTTGATTTCGTACAGTTTGCCTTTATTGTAGGATGTTGTGTCAGTGTCTGTTGCCACTGTGAATCTCCTGTATTCGGTTTCTTTTTTGTTTCTCTGTATTTGTATCAAGAATCAGACTTGGGGAACCGGGGTGAAAAAAATACTCATTCAGCGCACGACAAATGTAACTATCTGATTTTCTGGTCTGATGCGCGGTTTCAATACAAAACCCGGAGTGTCGATCCGGTTTTCTCCAACCACGGCATCCACTCCGGTAAATATAATCCGTTGCCGGGTTGACTGCTCCAACTGATTCGCTGGTAAACCCAGAATCTGCACAAGTTCATCAAGAGATGTAATTTATCCCGTTGCATCCCAGTGCTGAGCGCGTGGTACGGGCCAGCGCGTAACACTGATCCCATGGTGCAGAAATGTTCTTCGGAATATTCATATTTGCCCGCAGTGTAGAAAGTTTTTTCCAGTCTCCGGAATTTTGTTCAATCCAATCGATATCTCTTAACAGCAGGTCAGACTGTTGAGACAGGGCCATCACAGATACGGTTTGATGGCATCCTTCATTTTGTAGTTTACACTTTGAACAGAAACAAAAAAACGATATTA
>CAYQKZ010000325.1:3753-3880 GCA_964418135.1 uncultured Desulfobacterales bacterium | reverse complement strand
AATTTTCCCGGCTTTTATTTCGGTTCAAAGGTTCCCACCCAACGGGTTCCTGTCCAAGAACACAGTTCTGTTGCCCGATCTGAAATCCAGGGACCCGAATAAACATTTTTTTAAGGGAGGTCGTGTT
>CAYQKZ010000325.1:0-3743 GCA_964418135.1 uncultured Desulfobacterales bacterium | reverse complement strand
TGAGCAGGAAGAGGGCGGAGACGTATTTGTCCATCACTCAGCCATCAAGATGGAAGGGTTTAAAACCTTAGCCGAGGGTGATCGGGTCACATTTGATGTGGAAAAGGGAAGCCGGGGACCTGCTGCAAAGAACGTTGTTAAGATTTAGTTTAATCAATTAACTGTCAATAAAGGGCATTTCCATCTTGATAGAGGGAAATGCCCTTTTTTTGTGGATAAAATGAATGCCGAGCCTGTGGATGAAAAAACTGAAGAAGCTGTTCAATGTTCTCGATCTGTGATATAACTTACAAGATAAAACTTTTGGGTGCGTTCTCGGCCAGGAATGACCGAAAAAAAGGTCTATTCCCTCCCTGCTGCCTTCCTCGAACCATTATATTGAAAGCTATATCGTTGACACATTCAGGATGAAAGTAACATTATGTTTTCTTTGCAGAAATTACTTGGAAAAGATGAAAAATTCTTTGATTTTCTGGAAGACAGTGCGCAGCAGGTGTGTAACAATGTCAATGCATTGATCCAGTTGATGAAAGATCCGGATTCGACCGGAGCGCTTGCCGATTTCAAGGAATCCAGACGCAAGGGCAAGCGCATTGCAGAGGATATCGACGAACATCTGTGCAAGACATTTGTAACGCCGATCGAACGAGAGGATATCGAGTCACTGTCGGATGCACTATACAAGATACCGAAAATGCTTGAAAAATTCAGTGAACGGTTTATCCTCTTTTTTGATCAGCTTCACGGTTGGGATTTCTCCGCACAGATATCCATTCTCGAACAGGCTGCAGAAACGCTTTTGCAGATGGTCAAATCCCTTCGCCAGAATCCCAAGGTCGATAAAATCAAAGATCAGAGGGATCGACTGCATGAGCTGGAAGGCGATGCAGATCGATTGATGCTCGACCTGCTGTGTTCACTGTATCATGGCAAGCATGAGGCACTCGAACTGACGATTCTGCGGGATCTGTATGAATTGCTGGAAAAGGCCATCGACCGTTGCCGAGATGCCGGCAAAGTGGTTTTCCATATCGTTTTGAAAAATTCGTAAATCTCAGTCAGCGGGCAGCAGTGGCAGGCTGGTTCACTGTCATCACATACACTGCCCCTCATCCGCCGGAGAGGCGTTATATGATTCTGGTCTTCTGTGTAGTTCTGTTGGCGTTGATATTCGAATATATCAATGGCTTTCACGATACGGCAAATTCCATTGCCACGGTTGTTTCAACAAAAGTATTGATGCCCCGGGAGGCCATTTTGCTGGCGGCGGTCTGCAATCTGGTGGGGGCGCTGTGGGGCACGGCTGTGGCGACAACTATCGGAAAGGGACTGGTAGATACACAGTTTGTCACGATCCAGACGATTATCTGCGCGTTGATAGGTGCCATCATCTGGGGCTTGCTTACCTGGTGGTTCGGGCTGCCGTCCAGCTCGAGCCACGCGCTGATTGGTGGATTGTGTGGGGCAACGCTTGCGTCCGCCCATGAAAACTGGTCCGTTATCCGATGGTCTTATTTCAATCCGGCAACCCACAGTATGGAAGGTCTCTGGCCGAAGGTCATCGTTCCCATGGTGTTATCACCGGTTGTGGGGATGATCTTTGGCTTTGTGTTGATGGGACTGTTGCTGCTGATGTTAAGAAGACAGACGCCACGTCATGTAAATACGGTTTTCAACAAACTGCAGCTTGCCAGCGCATCCTTGATGGCGATCAGCCATGGAACGAACGATGCGCAGAAAACAATGGGAATCATTGCCCTTTCGCTATATACCGCCACTCAGGCCGGGATTTTCCACGATCTACCCGACTGGCTGGGTTTTTTGGTATCCCCGAAATTTGAAGTTCATACGTGGACAAAAGTCTTATGTGCCATGACAATGGCTGCCGGAACCGCTGCCGGCGGCTGGCGGATCATTCGAACGCTCGGCCATAAAATGGTCAAACTGCAACCCATTCATGGTTTTGCAGCCGAAACCGTGGCCGCACTGATTATTCAAATCGCATCGCATTGGGGAATTCCGTTGTCTACAACCCACATCATTTCAACATCCATCATGGGTGTCGGGGCAACCAAACGTTTCAGCGCCGTCAAATGGGGGATTGTCGAACGAATGGTCTGGGCATGGGTACTGACGCTGCCGATCACTGCATTGATGGGCTACTGGTGTTTGAAATTCCTGCATTTTATTCAACTCGCTCCCTGAAAATCGCATTTTCGTTTTAATCTTGACAGAGAAACTTATTGTCGATCAGCAACGGCACCCGTTGCTGGCACAGATCGCCCGAAACCCCATGTACATATCCATTCTTCAAATTCCGCACGAAAATATTCATCCGTATTTCGAAGCTTTTCTCTCCCGTGATACCCATGTGATCGATGAAAACTACGTAAATTTAACATATCTCGATCTGGGAGATTATTTCATGTGAATTGCCTTAAAACAAACAACATCAAACCAGTGGAGGATATCTTTGATGAAAGACGATACTGCCGATACCCTGTCGCAGGAGGCCATCACCCTGGCCGGATCATGGCAGCAGCGGGCCAATGAACTTCTGACTCCGGACGAGCGCACTATCCAGGAAATGATGATGCGTCTGCTGAACAATCCCATGGACAAGGTGATTCTCACCAAAATGATGGATCAAGGATTTCGTTCCGGTTCTTTTGCCCGGGTGGCGGATCAGATCAACGACCTGCTGCGGACCAGCGGAATTCCTCGGTTCTTCAATGTTACGGAACATTTTCTCATGCGTCTTTTCCTCGGATTGGGAAGGCATGTTCCGGCCGTTTCGGTTCCCCGCATCATCGATAAAATGCGATCCACCAGCAGTCGCTCCATTATTGCGGGAGAAGCCGATGCGTTGCATCGTCACCTCCAAAAACGCAGAACCGAAGGCGTCCGGATGAATCTCAATCATCTCGGAGAGGCTGTTCTGGGTGAAGAAGAGGCGGCGGATCGCCTGAATACGTATCTGGAAGATCTGCGAAATCCGGAAATTGAATATATATCCGTCAAAATATCGACAATATACTCTCAGATCAGTTCTCTGGCTTTCGATCACACCGTGGACATTCTCAAAGAACGCCTGTCCAGGCTTTACCGGGAGGCCCAGAACCATAGTTACACACGTCAGAACGGTATACAGACGCCTAAATTCGTGAATCTGGATATGGAAGAATATCGCGATCTGGACATCACGCGCGCGGCCTTCACCCAAACGCTGGATCAACCCGAGTTCAAGATGCATGCTGCCGGCATTGTCCTTCAGGCGTATCTGCCGGACTCGTACGATATCCAGATCGAATTGACCGAATGGGCCAAAAATCGGGTGGCATCCGGCGGAGCGCCCATCAAAATCCGGATCGTCAAAGGGGCCAATATGGAAATGGAACTGGTGGAATCCTGCCTGCACAACTGGCCCCTGGCCCCTTACGACAACAAACTCGATGTGGATGCCAACTATAAACGCATGGTGGACTACGGTATGATTCCGGAAAATATTTGTGCCGTTCATCTGGGGATCGCATCGCACAATCTTTTCGAACTGGCTTATGCCGCCAGTCTGGCGAAGCGTTACGGAACCGGCGATTGCATGAGCTTTGAAATGCTGGAAGGCATGGCGGATCATGTGCGCCGCGCCATTCAGGAGTCCACCGCAGAGATGCTGCTGTATGCGCCGGTGGCCACGCGGGAGCAGTTCATCAATGCCATTGCTTATCTGATTCGTCGGCTCGATG
>CAYQKZ010000324.1:0-3902 GCA_964418135.1 uncultured Desulfobacterales bacterium | reverse complement strand
GTCAGCGGTACGATTAGAGCGCTTGAAAGTCTTTATGAACGGATGCGTATCATCGAAATAAATGTTAAAAAGAATTATTATAAAAATAAGAGAAATTAGAGGAAAATCCATGGCACCAGTTGATACCATCAATAAAAACAGGAAATCCATTGTTGATGAACCAGTCAAAAAATGGGATTGGGACCGCTTTACCGGCATTGATGAACGTGAAAAGGCGATTTTTCGAGATGATATCGGCCAACTGCGGATCGATGAAAAGGCGCCTTCCGTGCGGATTCCAAAAATAAAGGAGTTGGAACTGCTGAAGGACGGTGTGTATTCCGTCGACCTCGAAAAAACCATAAATGATATGTATATGGTTATTCACAACATGGAGTCCCAGTTGGAAAGCGTTCTGAAAATTAACGTGGTACTCGAAAAGGATTTGAAGGACGCCAAGACGGTGATCGCTGATCTGAGTCAATCCAAAGCAGAACTCGAAAACAAGATCATTCGGATGCAGGAAGAAATTCCATCCAAAAGGGAGCTTCAGATCGAGATCGATCATTTGATCGAGGAACGAAATGCAACACAGACTGCCATTCGTGAACTGACGATGAAAATCGATACCATAAAAAAGACCTCGGCGCAAAGCTTACAGAGAAGCAGCAACCTCGAAGAGCAAAAAAGAGATTTTATCACTGAAATCAATTTTCTGGAATCCCGCCTGCATACGGCAATGGAAAAAATCAACGAAGCCGAAAACAGGATCAATCTCTTGAACGGGGAAAAAATCGTGCTGGAAGAAAGGATATCGACACTGCAAAAAGATATGAATGAAACCCTGGATGAAAAGTTTGGTTTGATCAAAGAATTGAAAGCATCCAGGTCAGCCATTTCTGAACTTCATTCGGCCTTGAATATTTCAAAGCTGCAAGCCAGGAAATCTTTTTATAAAGGGCAATCGGAACCAGACCAGAGTCCTGAAGAAAAAATGACGGGTGCGGTCGTGTAACTTTTTTTGCCGTAAATGGAGATATTGCCCAAACGCACCGTGTGTTCCGGAAAAATTTGTGAAACCGGATGAAAGACTCTACTCAAACAGGAAATCATTATGGAAGATGCCGGCGATTTTCCGAATTCTCAGGCTCATACACCTATGTGTGACAGAGACGATGAATTCATGATTGATGCCATCAGGGAATTGGAAGAGCTGAAGAGAACGAAACTGTTCTTAGAAGCTGAAAACAATCGACTGAAAACTCAGATAAATCATTTGACCAGTGAGATGGAGGGGGTCGATATCGCCATATCAGCGGCTCAGGCTTATATGGTGTCTTATGAGAGCAACCGGGAGACCTGCATTGACAATATCGAAAAACTAAGCGACCGGAAAGAGACTCTGATAAATGATATCAACGCATTACGTTTTAAATTGATTGCAGTCAGAGAAGATCGGGAATCCACGGCAACACTGAATGAGAGTTTGAAGAACGAGTTCAATGAAATTGTTGAAGAAAAATCACTTGTGGTTAAGCGGTTATCTGCGATTAATCGGGGGTTGAAAGAAATTTCGGCGGATAAAGGACACCGTCTGCCGAATTTAAAATGGTACGATGCCATTCTAAAAAAGATTTATGTTGAATTTGTCGAAGTCCAAAACCGAATGGAAGTATCGATGGCGCTGAAAAAGAAATGATATCATCCGTATTTGATATGATTTTGCAGTAAATAGATATGGTTGTGGAATATTTCAGACCGTAGAACTTGTTTTAAGAGAGAACATACAAAGGGAGAAAAATCATGCCTGAGGGAGAAGATCTGAAAGACCTTCAAGAACGCCTGGCGGAATTAAAACGACAAGAAATGGGCGGCGTGGATGTTCCACCAGTGGATGTGGACATCAAAAAAGAAACGATTAAAATGGAAAAAGCGACAGAAGCCTCTCATAAACCGGTAGTCGCCAAGGAAAGAGAAATCGGAAAAATGGCGGAAAGCCCGTCCGGACCGGTTGGACTGGATGTGGGGACAACGCATATCGTGATTGCCAAAAACGAAACAAACCATATCCAGACCATCAATCAGCTGAATGCTTTTTTTACAATCCCCAAGTCCAAATTCGCTAAAAAAATCCTTTCCAATAACGATATTCTCTATTACGAATTGGATGAGATGTTTTATATCATCGGTTATTCCGCCGATAATTTTGCCAATATGTTCAATACCAACACGCGGCGATCCATCAAGAAAGGATTGATCAGTACCGATGAAAAAGAAGGCATCAGTGTGATTCAAGCAGCGGTACTGTCTCTGCTCAACCGGCCCAAACGATTCGGCGAAACCATCTGTTTTGCCATCCCCGGCGATCCGTTGCACGGCAATGGCAGCGTGATGTACCATGAATCGATTATCAAACGTTTTCTTAGCCATATGGGGTACACGCCTATATCCGTCAATGAAGGAATGACGGTGGTGCTGTCGGAATTATCGAATGAAGATCATACCGGTATCGGCATCAGCCTCGGAGGAGGGATGTGCAATGTCTGCCTGTCTTATTTGTCATTTCCGGTTATCACCTATAGCCTGCAGATGGGGGGAGACTATATCGATTCGATGGTCGGTCAATCCGTGGGCGAGCCGGCAACGAAAATAAAGTGGATTAAAGAAAATGACCTTGACTTGTCTGGTGAGCCGAAGGACAGGATCATGACCGCTTTTCATATTTTTTATGATGATCTCATCAATAAACTGATTGAAAGCTTGCAACGGGTTCTGTCCTCATCGGATCAGATGCCGATGATAGGAACCCCCATTCCGATTGTATTAAGCGGCGGTACAGCCATGCCGAAAAGCTTTACCGAAAGATTTATCAAAACACTGAAAAATTACAAACTGCCGGTTGAAATTTCTTCGGTGAGATTGGCTGACGATCCACTCAACACAACCGCCAAAGGTGCTCTGATTATGGCGATGACCGAGGCGGAATAAAACGAATCTGATTACAGATGAATGTTGAGGCACTGATGACTTTTCCGGTTATCATTTATTCGGCGGATAAAAGCAGAGGAGGAATTTTACATAAAATACTGAATCGTAATGGTTTGACATCGCTTTGGGAGAATCGACTAAATGAAATGCAGGCTGCTGTTATAACGCATCACCCTGATATTTTTATAGCCGATATCAAAAATGCACTTAAAAACGAAATTGTTTTTTTAGCGAATATTTGCCTGAAGTTACAAGGAATTTATTTAATCGTCATCGGTGGTTCGGTAGATATCAGCACCTTTGATAATCAAGTCAGTGAGCTGGTATTTGAAAACAATTTGCGGCTGACCGACCCATTATCTCCGGAACTGATAGTCTCGAAAGTCAAAGAGGTGCTTTCTTTAAGGGAAAACCCCCCGCAAGCACCGCAAAATAATCTGGAGATCGATTTGAAACAGTTTTTGAAATTATAGGGCAAATGGTTCCGCCGAATAAAAACAATACAAAGATTGTGGCGATTGTGGGGCCAAAAGGAGGGGTTGGCAAAACGACCATTTCGGCCAACCTGGCTATTGCCTTGTCTCAACTGGGAAAAAAGGTTATTGCCGTCGATTTGGACCTCGGGGCATCGAACCTTCATACGCTATTTGGAATCAGAGAAACAAAAGCCAGTCTGGATGATTTTGTTTTGAATAAGATCACCCATCTTCCCGATATCGTCATGAATACCGATGTCAACAATCTATGTATCATCTGCGGGGGGAATATACCCGGTATTGCCAACCTGCATTACAACAAAAAATTGAAACTGATCCGAAATCTTTCCCAATTGAAAACCGATTTCGTTTTGTTGGATTTAGGCGCTGGTGCCTCCTCCAATGTGGTCGATTTTTTGATCATTGCTCAGGATGGTGTTCTGGTGACAACACCTGAAG
>CAYQKZ010000323.1:0-3911 GCA_964418135.1 uncultured Desulfobacterales bacterium | reverse complement strand
CGCTTTTCGAGAGCGGGGCCATCAGCCGCTCGGCCACCTCTCCATCACCCTCTGATTCAAGACAATCTTAAATATACTTTTTGAGAAAACCTGTCAATGATCTTGTTGCTTTTTTTGCATTCAGACTTGAATAACCTTTGAGATTATAGTATTTCTGGCCCTCATTTTGACTGTATGATGATCGAGATTCTTTTGATTTATTTCCGGTTGTTCGGGCGGCAAGCTGAAAAAGTCGATATTTCATCTTGGTACCGATCGACCTAACCACTTGTGTTAAGAAGGATATGTCCGATGGCCAAAATTGTTCCATTCAGGGGAATCGTTTATAACCCCGAACGGGTTGAGAACCTGGCAAGTGTTGTCAGCCCCCCCTATGATGTGATCACACCCGATGAGCAGCATGCCTTTTATGAACGGCATCCCTGGAATATCATTCGTTTGATTTTAGGAAAAACGTCGGAGCAGGATACCTCCGGGGACAATCGACACACTCGGTCGGCAGGATTTTTCAATGCCTGGCTGTCCGAGAACGTTCTGATTCGGGATTCTGTTCCAGCATTTTACCTGACATCTATCGATTTTTTTGTTCAGTCCCGAAAGATCACGCGGTGGGGTCTGATTTCACAGGTTGCCCTTGAACCGTTTGAAAACGGGGTGGTTCTGCCGCACGAAAAAACGTTTTCACGAGTCAAGTCGGAAAGACTGGAGCTGATGAAATCCTGTCATGCCAATTACAGTCCGATTTTTTCTCTGTATTCGGATGCCGAACAGGTGGTTGTAAATACGCTCAGACATTCCTGTGCCGAAAAGTCGCCGGATAATCAATTCAACGATACGTATGGTCATTGCCATCGGTTGTGGCGGGTGACAGACCAGGCACTCCATCGGAAAATTTCCGAATTCATGGCGAACAAGTCTCTTTTCATTGCCGATGGACACCACCGCTATGAAACCGCCCTGAACTACCGGCAATGGATTGCGGATCAGACTCCCGGTTTTTCTCCAGAACATCCGGCCAACTTCATCATGATGTATCTATGCAGCATGGAAGATCCGGGGCTGTTGATTCTGCCGGCGCACCGCATGGTGAAAACGATATCCCCTGAAAAAATCGACAGATTCATCCCGGCTGCCGAGGCATGTTTCGATATCAGCCGGTTTTCAATGGAAACGGATGATGATTGCAGGGAGGCGGTCGTAAAATGGGATAGCCTGTTGCGTTCAGAAATCAATCAGACCCGGATCGGTGTCGTGATCAAGAATCACCCGCAGGGATATCTGCTGAATCTGAAACCCGGTGTGATGCAGCGGATGTACGGGAAGGAAATGTCGGAACGAATGTTGGAGCTGGATGTGACCGTCTTGACACGACTGATTTTGATGGATCTTTTGGGTCTGCATCATGGCCAACTGGATGATGAATCCATCATACAATATTCCAGCAAGACGGAGGTCGCCATCGCGTCCGTCGGAACCGGGGAAAGCGATGCCGTTTTTCTCTTGAACCCTACCCGGATCGATCAGGTACAGCGGATTGCCGAGTCCGGTGAAATTATGCCCAGAAAATCCACCTATTTTTATCCGAAGGTGGTTACCGGACAGGTGATAAACCGGTTGATAGACAGTTGATGACAGATGTCAAGGCGCGAACATGGCCTGAACGCTTTCACTATATCTGCCATCCGTTTGAAAGATCACCAGCGGCTTCAGTACTGTGGCTCCCGGGCGTCCTGACTTGATGCCGGATACCAGAACAAGGCGGGCCGGGTCATGAATATAAGAATGAACCGTCTGGATGCATTTGGGTTCAAGTCCGGCGGATCGCAGGTTCGTCAATAAATCCGTGATCCGCTCTGCGGAAAAAATGATCGCAAATCTGCCGCCGATCCCAAGCAATCTGGATGCGGTATCCGTCACTTCTTGAAGGGTTATCAGAATTTCGTGTCGGGCGGCTGCCCGTTGAGAATGAGGATTGATCCTGCCGGATCGGGCTTTTCTGTATGGGGGATTGCTGATCACCATATCTACAGGCCCGACGGGCCCGGATGCGGTTTGACACGAAAGTGATCTCATATCGTCATGGATAATGGTGATACGGTTCTGGAGTCCATTGACGACAACATTCCGGCCGGCCAGTGCCGCTAGTTCGGGTTGTATCTCAACACCTACAATTCGGGTTTCCGGGTGCCGATATCCGATGATCAACGGAACGATACCGCATCCAGTGCCCAGATCTACAATGTGGTCTGCGGGTTTTGGATTGGAAAAATCTGCCAGCAACACTGCATCGATGGAAAATCGATATCCCTCCCGATGCTGAAAGACCGTTATCCTGCCGTTGAAAAACGTATCTTCGGTCTGGTCAAACGCCATCTTGCCTGTTTTTCCCTGTGTCGGCAATTTCAGCCGGTCCGGGGATCCATATATGAACCGCCCTTGAACGTCAGCGCCAGAACGGTGATGTCATCACTTTGTGCAACGGAACCAACAAATTCACGGACTGACAGAAGAATGTTCTCGACGATCTTTTGGGCGCAGTCGCTTTTTTCTGCTTCCAGAGTTCGAATCAACCGATCGTTGGAATAGAGTTTGTCTTCGTGGTTCATGGCTTCGGTGACCCCGTCGGTATACAGGATCAGACTGTCACCGGGTTTCAGTATGGTCATTTGTGTGCGGTAACCGGCATCTTCCATAACTCCCAGCATGATCTCGGGGCTGACATCCAACCATTCGGGGGTGCCGCCCGATGCAATGATCACCGGCGGATTGTGCCCGGCATTCGAATAGACGAGTTCACCGGTCGAAAAATTCAGAATGCCGCAGAACACCGTACAGAACATCATGGTGTCGTTATCGATGCAAAGTTCCCGGTTGGTTTGTTCGAGAATGTCCGAAGGGGGGATATTATCGCCGGCAATACCTTTCATGAGGGTTTTACTGACGGCCATAAAGAGGGCCGCTGGAACACCTTTTCCCGAAACATCGCCGATGGAGAAAAACAGATGGCTGTCATCGAGCATGAAAAAATCGTATAGATCACCCCCCACCTCCTTGGCTGGAATCAGGGTGGCATAGATATCAAATTCCTGTTTTTCCGGAAACGGCGGAAAGTGCTTGGGTAAAAAACTCATCTGAATGGTATGCGCAATCCGAAGTTCGCTTTCGATCCGCTCCTTGATGGCGGTGGTTTCCTTCAGATCGATAATGTATTCTTTCAGGGCTGAACGCATATTTTCAAACGATGTGGTCAGTTCCGCGATTTCATCGTTGGATTGGCTGACAGGAAGTTCAACATCCAGGTTTCCCTTGGCAATTTCAAGGGTTTTATCGGCAAGCGTGCTGATGGGCCGGGTCATTTTGCCAGATATCAAAATGATTACCAGAAACAGAAGGGTAAAACCGATCGCGCCGATCAAAACCAGTTTCAAAATCAACGTATGGAGATCGGCTAAAAGCTCATTTTCCGGCACCACAACGCCCAGAGACCATCCGGACGATTGCAGGGGTGCGTAATACATTCTCGAAACTTTTCCGGTAAGATTGCGATTCAGCGTAACAAATCCTTCTTTTCCGTGAATCATGTCTCTGCCGATATTGCGAAGTGCTGAATCGCCAGTGGCTTCGGCAATACTGAAAACACTTTCATTCATGATCAGATTTTTATTTGGGTGCGATACAAAAACGCCGGATTGTGAAATTAAAAAGGCATAACCGGATCGGTAGATACTGATCCGGGAAACAATTTCCTCCAGCCAGCTTAGGGAAAGGTCTGCCGTTACCACTCCGCTGAAGATATTTTCGTCATGAACTTTGCGATAAAAAGGAATGGAAAAAGTGGTCATCACAATATTGCTGCCGCCGGTATCGAAATATGGATCGCTCCAGACAGGCCTGCCCAGTTCTTTGGACAT
>CAYQKZ010000322.1:2427-3914 GCA_964418135.1 uncultured Desulfobacterales bacterium | reverse complement strand
AATACATCCCTGTCCGTTCGATGGAAAATCTCACACGTATTTTCCCCCGCACCTACTGGAATATCTCCTATCCGCAGCAGGTATTCCCTATTGAACTCTCTGAATATCGCTGTCGCCAGATCTCTCAGTCGAACGGCCTCTCCGGAATTGATTTCAAGAATGGGCCCGAAATCCCATTTTCTTCGGCACAGTCGATACACACACTCGGCAATATCCTCCACATGGTGGTATTCCCGAATCTGTTCTCCGGAAGACATCCGGAAGGGTGAATCAGACTTCAGAGCTTCGGCAATCTGCCCCAGAAACATCCGGGAATGCAGGGGATGCCCGTAAAGCGTATGCAGCCGGAGATGCAATATTCTGCCGGTTGGCGGGTGCTGTGCTGAAAACTCGTAAATCCATTGGCTCAACAAATATTTGGTCATGAAATAAAGATTATGGGATATCGCCGCCTCGAATCTTTCATGGATGGTCCCAAATGTCATAAATCTTGAGCCCGGATGCCTCCAGACTGCACGAATCAGATTCTGCGGAAATACCAGGTTCGAGTACATCAATTGATCTGAATCCGTGCTGCCAATCAGGCCGCCTGCAATGACAACATCTGTGTCCGTCATATCCCCCAGTCTGTCTTCAAGGAACTCGGCCAACAGATGCGGATCGGCGCAGATGTCCGGTTTGCCGATCTCACGCCAGGCAATGGTATGAACTTTACCCGGATAGTCGTCCTCTTGTTGAAGAAACCGGTTGAAGATTGCCTTGCCCAGCAACCCCGAAGCACCCAGAATTAGGGTTTTTCTCGGGGTGATGGTTTTACTGATGATTTTCACAACGGCACATCCGCTGCAGAGCTGTAAATCTTGATTCCCAATTTTTCCGCAATCGGTATTGCATTGGGTGATACCATCGGCGAAATGACTATTATTTCAGTTACCTTACGCTGATGACGTTCTTCATAAAAGCGGACTTTTTTTTCAAACGTATACATTTCGGATTTGCTTATTGACGATTTGATCTCGGCAATGATCAACACCCCGTTCTTAATGATTATATCCAGTTCAATCTGATCCGGTTTTCCAAAAACAATTCCAGCATCATCGTATTCAGTGACATTCAGAACCTGCACACCGGCAAACTCTTCCAGAATGCCCTTCAATGCATTGCGAAAAGACTGCTCTGTATGAAGCCCCCATCGCGCCCCCAATGATCCGATCGTCGTATCGTGTTTTCTGGACAGCGCCCGGATATCCGTCAACATCTCCGTAATGACCTGCTGATTGGCCTCCCACTTCTTCTTCTGTTCTTCACGTTCCTTCTGCAGGGACACCTGCAAATCGTCCCATTTCCGCTTCTGCTCTTCACGTTCCTGCCGCTGGGACACCTGCAAATCGTCCCATTTCCGCTTCTGCTCTTCACGCTCCTGCCGCTGGGTCACCTGCAAATCGTCCCATTTCCGCTTCTGCTCTTCACGCTCCTGCCGCTGGGTC
>CAYQKZ010000322.1:0-2327 GCA_964418135.1 uncultured Desulfobacterales bacterium | reverse complement strand
ACCTGCAAATCGTCCCATTTCCGCTTCTGCTCTTCACGTTCCTGCCGCATCTCGTCGAGTAAACGATCAAAACGGTCATCGGTTCGGGTTTTATCCGCAAAATGCCGACGGGACTGATTAACGAAAAACTGATGTATCTCCGGCGTGTTTTCCAGGATATCTGGCAGTTCCTTTACCATAATTTCTCTGATCTGTTCTGCTGTCACCATGGATATATTCCTCCAAACGACGTGCGATACCGATGATCGATACAGCCCATCAACTCATCGCGTCTCAAAGATGTAGAAAGCGGGAATTCCGAAATGATGGCCTGCCGGTTCTGAGCGCATGGCATATCGGGAAAGCAATTTTTCGAACGAATGACTGGTGTGCATCACCACATGGGACAGCGGATTGAATAAATTACTCTGTGCCATCGCGTCTTCGTCGCTGTTGATAATGGGAACATGCGCTATCAGCCCCCCCCCTTTGTTCAGGCAACCCTGGATTCTTTGAATAAATCCATACTGGTCGGACAAATGTTCAACCAGGTCGATTGCCAGAATGACATCGTACGATGCAACAGGCAGTGTAAAAAAACTTCCTGAATGAATATGAACACCGGTTCTGGCCTCCACCCACCCGGAAACGCGGGGATCCATTTCGATGCCTTCACACGTATATCCCAATTGTTTGAGTTCATAAAGCAAGCGGCCATTGCCACATCCAATTTCCAGAATTAAAGCAGGCGGCTTCCGAACCGCCTGTATCCACTCCAGATAAACGGGGATGCGATCCACCATATCCGAATCGAATCGCTGCTCAAGAGAAGGACAATCACAGATTTCCTGGTAAAGGGTCCAATACATCTCAGAATAAAAGGCCAGATTGCTTTCTTCAGTAAGCTGGTATGTAGCAATTTTACTGCCACATACTTTACAGCGGGCATAGCAGATAAATTCAGGAAGCCAGGGCTCCAGATCGCCATTGCACCAGCATTGATGAACGCGCTCCAACTGCATGCCTTCAAGCATCGGCATCAGTCGTACCAATTTCGGATTTCTATTAATCAGCGATTCTTTGAACTGCGACTCTGAAAGTTCAACCATTTTATCATGCATAACAGAGGTATCCCTGAATTATTTTTGATGATGATCATTTACCGAACAAACACGAAATTTCTGTTCAAATAAAAAGACAGAGCGGATATGGGAATCAGCATGAAGGCATTGGCAACGTACAGATTGACGCCCACATAATTGAAACCCCACAGGCCAACAACCGAAACCGCATACAGCACTGCGTAAAAAAAGACAAATCGAAAAATCAGTGAATTATCCCGGCATTTAAATACCAGTCTGCCATACGTCTTGAAATTGAAGAGAATTCCCAGCACAATCCCCAAAAATGAGGCCATCGTGTAATGAAAATTCAGATACAGGAAAAACGAAAAAGCCGCATATCCGAAAAGCGTATTGAGTGCCCCGACCAGCAGGAACCGGATGATTTCAAAATGAACCGGCAACAATTTCAAAGCAATACGCATCGAACCCCCATGTTCCGATAACGACGATATGCGATTTAACCGAATAAGGCCTTGATGACATTCTTTCCATTCAGCGCCTGATACAACTTGCCAAAGTCTATCCGCCAGGTTGCATCGGCCAATCTCATTTCCCCGGCTGTTATTACATCGGGTGCAATCCCTTTATAAACGGCACTTACCTTCATTCCCTCTATCCAGACGTTGATGTTGTCAACAAACATGAATTTGCCCATCGTTTATTTACCTTTGCAAATACAGCGATCATGAGCCGATCGATATCCTTGGGCACCATTCAAAGAACCGGCCGAATCTGTTAACCGAACATCACCATCCGCGTTTTCATCAAGCTCCATCACTCAGCGGGGGGGGCAAAAGCGTAGATTGTTCCCAGTTGAAGTATATCTTAGAATTTGCTCTTCTACCATGTCTTGGCAGGCATGGGGTTTTCGCTGATACGACTTATACCACTCGACCGTCCATTTGAGGGCTTCTTCCAGGCTCAGTCGTGGAGTCCATCCGAGCAAGGTTCTGGCCTTGCTGCAATCCAGTTTTAAAAAACCGGCTTCGTGGGGATGCTGCCGTGTGTCCAGCCTGTATTCCGCTCCATCACCCCACATTCTGGCTGTTTGTTCCACAATCCACCCGACCGATCTGGCGTCCGTGTCGGCCGGACCGAAGTTCCAGGCCTGAGCATAGCGGGAGCCTTCCTGATACAGTTTTTCAGCCAGGCAGAGATATCCGGAAAGAGGCTCCAACACATGCTGCCAGGGCCTGATGGCATCCGGTCTGCGGATTTCCACGG
>CAYQKZ010000321.1:1553-3915 GCA_964418135.1 uncultured Desulfobacterales bacterium | reverse complement strand
GTCGAGGTAACGTTTGACATCGACGCCAACGGCATTGTCAATGTCTCCGCCAAAGACCTCGGAACCGGGAAAGAACAGTCCATCAAGATCACGGCTTCCAGCGGTCTCAACAAGGATGAAATTGAAAAGCTCATCCGGGATGCCGAAATGCATGCCGAAGAAGACAAAAAGAGAAAAGAGCTGGTCGAGGCCAGAAACGCAGCCGACACCCTGATCTATTCAACCGAGAAATCCATGAAGGATCTGGGGGATAAAGTGGACGGCGCCACCCGCGGCCAGGTGGAAGCGGCAATTACACCGCTGCGCAAAGCGATGGAAAATGACGATATCGAACAGATCAAACGCCTGACCGATCAGCTCATGCAGGCATCTCATAAAGTTGCTGAAGCCATGTATCAGAAAGCCTCTCAATCCGGTGAAACCGGCGAAGGCCCCACCGGCGGCCCGGGTGCCGGACCCGGACCAGGAGGATTTTCATCATCCAAGCCGGCCGGCGATGATGATGTGGTCGATGCGGATTTCGAAGAAGTCAAAGGAAAGAAATAAACGGGGCACTGAAAACTGACGCCTGATAAATGAAGGCTGAAGGATATGGGCAAGCTTTAAACAGCTCCGATATCCTTCAGCCTTTTTGTTTTTCTGCCCCAAAACGCTGACCGTTCACGGGCAAAGTATGAAGTATGAATGAGGATAACTCCAGTTTGATTCATACTTCATCATTGGAAGCTGGAAACTGCCTCATCTCACGTCTGTTCATTCGATCTTGAAGCTTTCCTCGGTTCCCGCATACACTTTTCGCAGTCTGGGCTTTTCGATCTTGCCGGTCGGGTTTCGCGGCACTTCGGCAAAAATGATTTTTCGGGGTCGTTTGTATCGGGGAAGATCATTGCAGAACGCATTGATTTCATCCTTGGTCAGCTCTTGCCCCGGTTTGATCTGAACGATGGCGGTTGCAATCTCTCCGAGACGAAAACTGGGAAGACCGATGACCGCAACATCCTGAATTTTGGGGTGAGACTGAAGCCAGTCTTCGATTTCAACCGGAAAGATATTTTCCCCGCCGGTAATGATCACATCTTTTTTGCGATCCACCAGCCAGATAAATCCATCTTCATCCTCCCGGGCGATATCTCCCGTCAAGAGCCACCCGTCCACCAGCACACTCCGGGTCGCCTCCGGATTGCGATAGTATTCTTTCATCACTCCCGGCCCCCGGATCATGAGTTCACCGGGATATCCTTTATCAACGGAATTCAGATGGACATCGACGATTTTATATTCCCAGTCGAATCCCGGCTGGCCAATGGCGCCAACCTTGTGCATGTTTTCGATACCGAGGTGAACACAGCCGGGTCCGGTGGATTCCGTCAGTCCGTAATTGGTATCGTATTCATGCCGGGGAAAGACTTTTTTCCATTCCCGGATCAGACTGGGTGGAACCGGTTGGGCACCGATATGCATCAGTCGCCATTGGTCCAGATCATAATTTTTCAGCTTGATATCGCCACTTTCGATGGCAAACAAGATATCCAGTGCCCAGGGAACCAGCAGCCAGACGATGGTTACTTTTTCCTCGGAGATTACCTGCATGATCTGCCGGGGATCGACACCTTTCATAATTACGGCTCTGGCGCCGACAATAAAATTTCCGAACCAGTGCATCTTGGCCCCCGTATGATAAAGCGGGGGAAGGCATAGAAAATTGTCCGAATGGGTCTGGTGATGGTGATGATTTTCGACCACACAGGCAAATTCGAGATTCCGCTGGCTGAGCAGTGTTGCCTTGGGTGCGCCCGTCGTTCCGGAAGTGAAATACAGCCCGGCTTCATCGGTCAACTGGATCGGAACAGCCGGATCCTCGGCGGGATACGGGGCGATCACTTCCGGATACGTTTTTGCATAGACGGGACATATCGATGCATTCCCTACAAACCAGTATGTCTCAATCCACTTATCCAGTTTCGGCTTGATGATTTCAATCCGTTCGATGAATTCCGGACCGAAAATCAATGCCTTGGCTTCTGCGGTTTCAATGCATTGTAAAATGGTAGCGGCATCGAAACGGAAATTCAGAGGAACGACCCAGGCACCGGTACGCAGGATGCCAAAATAAACAGGCAGCCATTCGATACAATTTGTCATCAGTTGAACGACTTTGTCCCCTTTCCGGACACCCTGATCGATCAGTGCCTGAGCGATCCGATTGGAAGTGTGGTCAAATTCTTTCCAAGTGATTTCCACCCGCTTGTTTCTCGCCGGTTCGCGCTCGATCAATGCGGTTTCCATCCCGTACATCCGAGCGTTTCTGGCCAGTATTTCAGTTATCAGCATGGTTTTCCTTATCGTCTTATTCGAAGTTGAA
>CAYQKZ010000321.1:0-1543 GCA_964418135.1 uncultured Desulfobacterales bacterium | reverse complement strand
GACCTTTCTTCTCGCTTATATTTAACATCGACTGATTGTAAATTGTATAGCTGAATTATATCAACTATTCGGTTATTTCAAATTATTTTTTCTGAAACGGTCATAGGGCCAAGTTTTTTTCATTATTGATCAGGACAAAATCACCGTGCAGCCCATCTGGCATTACTTGACAGGATTTTTTCGATATGCTATCAAATGATATATAAATCAGTTTAACCCTGCAATCGGAGTTCTTCCATGAGCGACCAGATCATTCTTCATCTGGATATGAATGCCTTTTTTGCCAGCGTCGAACAGCAATCAAATCCGGCTTTACAGGGAAAACCGATTGCAGTTATCGGCTCCAATGGCAGAACAGTTATCACCACTGCATCATATGAGGCCAGAAAATTCGGCGTCAAAACCGGAATGGCCATCTGGGAGGCAAAGCGCCAGTGTCCACAACTCATTCTTGTCGTTGGAGACAACCAGAAATACACCTATACCTCATCCCGGATATTCAATATGATGCTGGATTATACACCCCTGGTGGAAGTGTTCAGTATTGACGAAGCGTATCTTGATATCACTGGTTCTATGGGAATATTCGGAACACCGGAGCGAATCGTATATCTGATGAAAGCCCGAATAAAACACAGCTTCGGTTTGACCTGCTCAGTTGGTATCGGTCCCAACAAACTGATCGCTAAACTTGCAAGTGACATGAAAAAACCAGATGGGGTCACACTCATTCGACCCGAAGAAGTAGCTCAGGTACTGGAAACCATTCCCATCATGGATATCTGCGGTATCGGCGCACAGACAGAGAAGAAATTAAACCTTCTGGGAATAAAGACATGTGGGGATCTGGGGCGGTTTCCGGTGGATATTCTGAAAAGAAAGTTCGGAATCAACGGTCTGCACCTGCACGATATGGGGCTGGGTATCGATCACAGTCCTGTGGTTCCAGCAAGCGATCAAGATAAAGTCAAATCCGTCGGACATTCCATGACACTGAAGCGGGATATTTCCAGAAGGCAGGATATTCTCAAATATCTGCTTCAGCTTTCTGAAATGGTCGGCAGACGGGCCAGACGATATGGTGTTTCCGGTAAAACGGTACATCTTTATATCCGATATGCAGATTTCTATTCCAGCATCGGGAAGCAGCAGACCCTGGCAAATCCCATCAACCAGAGCGACGATATTTACAAAGCAGTAATGGATATTCTGGATACGATAGAACTTCAGCAACCTGTAAGACTGCTTGGCGTTCGGTTGACCAATTTAAGATACCATGTGATGCAGTTACCGTTGTTTCCCCAGGAACGAAAAAAGTCGCTCATGGTGAATGCCATGGATGCAGTGAATAACCGATATGGAGATTTCACGGTGACATTTGCAAGCCTGATGGACACCGAAGAAAAGGGCAGTCATGTGATATCGCCGGCGTGGAGACCTGAAGGGATACGTTGTGTTGATATAAAGTGACATTTCGGATTATAAAAAAAGGCTCTTGTTGGATTCCGGGGTCTTGTATCTTTAAATTTAGCATAATATACTG
>CAYQKZ010000320.1:0-3931 GCA_964418135.1 uncultured Desulfobacterales bacterium | reverse complement strand
TGGAAGTTTCGATACCGTACGTCCAGCCGATCCGAAAATCCTGATAATAAAAAGGAATGCCCGTGGATTTTCCGACGGATTCACCGATGGACCGGATCAATTCATGATTCTGGAATTTACTGTACAGCAATGCGGATGAAAACGAATCGAATTTCCCTTTCCGGGCCATCGACGCTGTGGTTTTCAGCCGGTCATGATAACAAATTCCGCAGCGACTGGATTCCCGGAACACCACCCGCTGCAAAAAGCCTTCCAGATCGTAGCCGTCCTGAAAAATGACCTTGAAATCGATCGACTCGGCATAGGTTTTCAAGGTTTCCTGCCGTCTGAGGCATTCGGTATAAGGATGAATGTTGTGGCGGTAATAAAAACCCATCACCTCGATGCCGTCTTGTCGCAGCATCTCGATGGGATAGATAGCGCAGGGAGCGCAGCAGGTATGGAGCAGCAGCCTCAAGATCGTTCCCCGAAAATCGCGGTACCGATCCGCACCAGGGTGGCCCCTTCTTCGATGGCCGCCTCGAAGTCTCCGGTCATCCCCATCGACAGTTCATGAAGGCAGTCACCTGCAATTCCAGATAGGTTCAATGCATCCCGAAGCTCCCGAAGTCCCCTGAAAAACGGTCGCACCCGTTCGGGTTCATCAAAAAACGGCGGAATGGTCATCAGTCCCTGAACCGATAAATTGGAAAAAGAACCGATATCGCGAATCAGCGATCCCGCCGATTCGGCATCGATCCCGGATTTGGCGGCTTCTTTGCCGATATTGACCTGAATCAGAACACGCTGCACCTTCCCGATCTTTCGGGCCTCCCGATCCAGTTCCGCTGCCAACCGAAGGGAATCGACGGTATGAATGAGATCGAAGAGTTTGACGGCATACCTGGCTTTGTTGGACTGCAAATGGCCGATGAAATGCCAGGAAACTGGATATGCCGCCAGCATCCGGCACTTGTCCCGGGCTTCCTGAATATAATTTTCCCCAAACAAACCAGCCCCTGCCTGAATGGCCAGACGAACGGTATCGACATCCATGATTTTGGTGACACAAACCAGCCGCACAGCAGCGGCATCTCTGCCGCATCGGACGCAGGTATCGGCAATCCGCCGCTGAACACCCTTCAGATTTCCGACAATTTCATCCTTCATCCTTCATCCTTCATATAAAGCCCTTCCGCGCCACGGGCACCGGGCCTGAATTCGACAAGCCCTTCCCGAACCAGACACGCAACGACTTCGCAAACCGGCAATCCTACCACATTGCTGTAAGAGCCGGAAATATGCTTGATCATGAAGGCCCCCAACCCCTGAGCCGCGTAAGCGCCGGCTTTATCAAACGGCTCGCTGGTGTGAACATACCATTCGATTTCATCCGGCGTCAGGTCTTTGAACCGGACATCGGTCGATACCACTTCCACATAGTCGAAATTTGATACCATACGGCAGAGGGAAAATCCCGTCAGTACCCGGTGTACCCGACCGCTCAACGTCTTCAGCATGGATCGGGCTTCGGCTTTGGAACCCGGCTTGCCGAGAATGGTCTCATCCACCACCACGATGGTATCGGCACCGATCACCCAGCTATGCGGGTATTGCACCGACACATCATGGGCCTTGGCCATGGCCAGGATGCGAACGAAATTTTCCGGATTCACTTCAGAAATGGATGTTTCATCGAAACTGCCGGGGATAACGGTAAACGCCACACCTGCCTGTTTCAGCAGATAGCGCCGGCGGGGCGATTTGGATGCCAGAATGAGAAATGGAAAATCTGCCGGGGTCATGAAATATCAGTCATCTTTCTTTACGAACCCAGTTTTTTTCGAAGGTTGATAAAATTACTGCGGTCGAATCCAAGGGTTTTAAAAAAAGACAGCAAATCGAACGAATCCCATCGCACGGTTGTGTAAATATCGTCAATATCCAGGAACCGGCAATACTTGAATCCTTCTTCCGCCAGTTTTTCTCCGATCCGCTGCCCCATGAACCGGGGATGAACCCCCAGGTGGGATATCCACGCACTGCGTTTCAATCCGAAGAAACCCGAAAGAATCGAGATAATCAGGTACCCGACAATTTGGTCCGAGTACTCCGCCACAAAACTGGCATCTTCGGACCGTCCGATCTGATCCGCAATCAATCGCTTGAAATCATATTCCGTCGGAACATTGGTAATGGCTGCACTGATCCGGTTGATGTCGTCGGCATCTTCCGGCCGTAATCGTCTGATGATACAATCTTCCACTGAAGTTCTCCTCTTTAAAAGGAATTGTCAATCAATTCGAACGATTTTTACATGATGACCGACCCAGTCCGGCGGCAGATAAACCCTTCCGCTGTTGCCGCTGGATTTGACTTCTTTTTCGAGCATTTCTTCGCCGTAAATTTCGAATTTCACCTTGATTCTGGAGGATTCAGAAGATGTTTCTTCACTGTGTAAGCTGGTTTCATCCGGCATTGTCCAAACCTTTAGATTAGTATTGAAGAATTTGTCATTTCGTGTGGTTCGTGGTTAAGTATTTTCACGGTAAATATTTATCTAAGATTTTCAGCATGCTTTGTTGAAAATCGCCTAAAAGGGTGAATACCCCTTACGGATTACCTCGGTTCTAAGAAACTGAAACACCGCTGCGCCTTCCAGAGACGGCTTTTCTGCCCCGCTCAAAACCTCCTGATACGATTCCAGTCGAATGCGATCGAGACTGCCGATGGCGGATTCGATCCCGAAAATCCGGTGAAGCATCAGGTTATAACAGATCATGGGGCCGAAAACCGTTTCCCCGCTGTCCTTCTGGGAAACAGCACCGATAATTCGATGATGATCGGCCCGGAATGCTTTCGGGGCCGGCTGATATCCCAGAAGCTCGGCAAACATATCCAGACATTCCTGAACGCCGTCTGCATAACCGTTTTCAAGGGATGCCGCTCCATCGGATGCAATTGCCTCGATGTCCTGCTCCGTATAGGACAGATTCAGCCGGGAAAGAATCTCCTTGTAGACCGTACGGACCGAATCCGCTTTTTTACTGACCACCACATCGCTGTCATTCAGAATTTTGATGGCATTCCGGATATTGACCATTTCCTTGACCGTAGGGCTTTTTCGCATGGCGATATCGGCAATCGTGGTTTTATAAAACGGCAGATCGTTATCCAGAACCAGAATATTCGTGTTCCCGGAACCTTCCGGAGGCAAAAAGAGGTCTATATCCCGTTCTTTTTGGTGGCGATATCCAGCCGTTTCCAAAAGCACGCGAAAAAGCCCTTTATCCACCTTCTGCTCGCTGCCGGAAGGACCGATCGTGGCGATAATTTTTTCGGTCATCCGATCCATCTGAATTTTTTTCAGAAGTTCCTGTTTGAACCCCATCGGCCGAATCTCCTCTCATCATCCAGTATGATTCCATGGTGTATTCATTCAGGTGATTTCCAGTAACGAGTATACCATCGGTGAGGCAACCAACCGTTGACCGGTGACTGTTCTCCGTTAACGGTCAACAGTCACCGCTGTTTTTTCATGGTATTGTTTGCTGAAAATCGCCTTATCCCTCGTAAATGACGGCCAGGATGGTGGCTTTTCCAGTCTTGGCGGCAATCAGATGCGGCGTGGTCGATAGATAATAGACGCTGTCTCCGGGTTCCAGTTCGAAGGAATCGCTGCCGATCTTCAGAGACACCAGTCCGTCCAGCACATAGATGAATTCTTCCCCTTCATGAATGGACATTTCCGCATCCGGATTCACTTCCAGCTGGACGATAAGCGATTCCATATGCCGGCCCTGGACTTCCGGCGCCAGGCTCTTGTAGATATAAACAGGCTTCTTGTCTCGATAAGATGCGGAACGGGAGATGGTCTTGCGTTCATTTTTTCGCGTAACCGAATACAGCTTGCTGCCGACTCCGGAAACGATTCTGCCGAAAGCGCTGTCCA
>CAYQKZ010000319.1:0-3959 GCA_964418135.1 uncultured Desulfobacterales bacterium | reverse complement strand
TGCTTTTTCGTGTGTTCCAACATATTTCACCTCAACCAGATTTATCTTTTTGTCAATGACTTCCCAAACGGCAACAAAACAGGGTTTGCCTTTCCTGATATGGCAATGGTGGCAGGTATCGTCAAGCTTTCCATAATTCAGCCAGTTTCCCCGAACAGGCCCGGACTGTTCAATCTCTGCCAGAAGATAAAACAGTCGATTTTTGACGTTCACAGATAACCGCTCGATCTGCTTTTCAGCCCTGGTTGATAGGGTCACTTACCATGTCATGATGATATACCTTTTTTATGTATTGTCAATTACGATGATATCACCCTGCCCGGCTTATTGAAATGACTTTGCTCTGGCTCCTCGCCGATTCCAATGAGTTGAAGGCTTTTCGTAGCGTGTCCGGCGATAGGTGGCTATATCTTGCCGTCATCGCAATTGACTTGTGGCCCATCAATTCGCGTACTGTGAATAAGTTCGTATTGGATAGGGTTTCGGCGGTGCTTAGCTGTGGCTCATTTTGATCTCCACCTGAACTGTGACGGTAAACGGGGGATTGTCGAAGTGAAAAGCTTTGTCGATTTGGATAAGCTGACCACCCGGACGGAACAGAACGGGATCGTGGTGTATATGGTGGCGATTGGATGGACGTGATGCGGCAGGGCCGATCACCACGCCAAACTCTGAACGATTCGGATCAATTCCGATGGATGTTGACGCGGACCGCCAGACAGGGGCTGCTCAGAATTTCCATGGACTCGTTCAATTCCGCCTGGTTGCGGATAATGCCGGCTTTGGATTACCATACATCAACACAAAATCGATGCAAAAACGCTGCATGGTGCAGCTTGGGTAGACATAAAAAAGATGCGCCTGCGCTCTTCCGGACTCAGCAACGGGCTTTGCAGGCGAATTGGCTCCCCGATGTTCTTGAACAGCAGGTCCCCGGCGCCCAGCAGGTTTTCGGCCCCTTTCTCATTGAGAAGCAGGATGGAATCAATGCCTTTGCCGACCTTTAACCCCACACGCGCCGGCAGATTGACGTCCAGAGTTCCCTTGATGATCTGTCGGCTGGGATTCTGGGTGGCGATCATCAAATGAATGCCGGCGGTTCGAGCTTTTGCGCCGAGCCGGAAAATCTGGCCTTCGATTTTTTTACGGATGTCGCTGCTTCGGCTGACCAGATCGACATATTCCTCACAGACACAGACGATCCGGGGAATCACTGTTCCGGCGGCATATCTCAGTTCGTTCAATGTATCGGCTCCGGCTTGCTGCAGTATCCGGTACCGTCTTTCCATTTCATCCACCAATTCAGCCAGGGCCAGCTCCACAGACTGTTCGTCCGGATATACCAGGGCCCTGGGATGCAGCAGAAACGGGGAGTCTTTCAAATCGGCGAAGGCGTCTCGTTTCGGATCGATCAACATCAGCCGGAGGGTGTCGGGCGTGTTGGTCAGCAAGAGACCGGCGATAGCGGTGCGTATCCATTCACTCTTGCCGCTGCCGGTGGTTCCAGCAACCAGGATATGAGCGTTTTCCGGATCGGCCAGATCCGCCATTCTCAATGTGTTGGTCAGATCGACCCCTAGAATGATCCTGGAACAGCCGCAGGCAAGGTCCGGTGTGGGCAATTGATGCTGAATGTCCGGAAATCGGACGATTTGACGATCCGGCCGTTGAATATCCACCGCCAGTCGGCCTTCCGCGATGCCGATGCAGGGCGGTGCGCTCAGCTCCATGCGATGCTGAACTTCCCGGGAGACACTCTGAACGGCGGACAGTTTCACCCGCCTTCCCAGTTTGATGAAAGATCGGATAAACGTCGGCCCGGCAATCGGATCGCCATCCAGGGAGACTTCTTTGCCGTATTCCCGGAAAATGGATATGAGCCGTTCCGCCAGAGAGAAAACGGACGGGTCTGCAGGCAGTATCGGAACATTTTTGAGGGGATGTTCATCGGCATTGGATGCATCCGGCAGCACGCCGGCCAGCCGGGCGATCAGATTTTTCAGGCGATTTCGGGCTTCCTGAATGTCATCCGGCATGAAAATTCGTTCGGTTTTGTGCGGACTGAAGCGGATGATTGCCATGGCTCCGGTGGTTTGGCCGATCTGCTCCGAGAGCATCAGATGGTAGAGACAGACCTGAGCCAGATCCGCTTCCGGGCAGGAAATCCCCAGTTTGAATTCGACAACGCACCAGGGCGGGCGCGCTTCCGTGACTGCGGTGTTCTGCGGCAATATATCCGGCTGGAAACGCTGCGGCATTTTCACCACCAGGTCGGCGATGCCGGACACCACCACCGAATCCGTCCACCCGGGTTCAAAAAAAGAAATCGATCCCTCCTGCTCCGGACTGAAGACGATCTCGAATCTTGATTCGGAAATTCGGGCGTCCCACAGCAGCGAGACAATCCACAGGCACATCTGGCGGCTTGCCTGCCAGAAATCGATGAGAGGTGATGTCATATGGTGCAGATAAACCTGCTCCCTTCGGATGGCGGGGCCGATCAGACGGTCGTAGAGATGATGCATGAGCAGATGCCGCCATTGCGATGCATCGGCAGGGGCATCCATGAGTGCGGTTTTCCAATTCAATTGATCGTCTTGTCCCAGCAATTTCGCAAAGGAATCATGAAAAATCCGCCCCAGCAGCCGGGTGGAAGGCGACTGGTCGCCGACGGCTTCCGGATGTCCGGCAATGCGCATGATTTCGTTTCGCACTATACTGACGGAAAGATGTACAGGCATGACCGCTCCTTGGTTACGGAACGATATCGAACAGAACCGCCGGGGGTCCTTGCAGATATCCGATATCCGGACAATGTGCCGTAATGAACGACTCCATCCGGGCTGAATCGACGACCAGCCGTCCGGCGGCCTCTGTCAACGCGATGATCCGCTCGTTATCCAGCAGCTCCAGCAGGCGCAGGCGCATCTGCTGATCTTCGGCGGACAGCGGCGCTTTATCGGAGAGAATATCCTCCATGAAAGACCGGGCCGGGCCGGCCGTCAGAGATTTGAACCAGTCCCGGACGGTTTTTTCATGAATCGGATTTCCCTGGTGCGTCAGGTCCCCGCTTCTGGCGTCGCTCAGAAGACTCCGCAATGCATGCAGGGCCGCCAGGGCCTCCTGGGATGGTGTGATCAGCCGCACGCGACTGTCATTGAGCTGCTGCAGATACTGGTTGACTTTTTTGGCACCGGTCGGGATGCGAAGCCGGGGATGGCGGATGAGAATCCGCCGGGTGTTTTTTCCCGAAAAATCGTTCTGGATCAGCCGCCGCAGTTTTCCGGCCAGGCTGTTCATGTTCCGATGATTGCACAGGGATATCCCGATGTCGGCATTCGGACAGTGGATTACCATATCTACATCCGGATAAGGCTTGCCCTCTTTTTCCCGGCACTGATCATCCCAGATATGGAAAAGGGAGGGCAGCACGCCTTCGAGCAGATCATCCATTTCTTCGGGAGCGATCAGGCGGATGGATGCGGATTCCTCCCGGGCGTTCAATTCGTTTTGAAGAAAAGCATCCACGGGTAAATCCGGTTCCAGCTTTTCGAAATCCGGTGAATAGCCGGTTTGGGGCAGGTTGTCGGCAATTTCGGCGCAGCGGGAGAGAATGGAGCGGCAGGTCTTTCCATCTTTATCCACGAAATCGGATATGTCTTTGGTAAGTACCCGCAACAGGACGTCCTTGTCTGCATCGCTGTCCGAAAGGGTGGCGATCCGGGATGAAACCACCTTGAGTGCCTCATCCCTGGTCAAGGGAACAATGCTTGTCTTATGACAGGACATCGCATCGAAATCCGGAACAGCCACCGCTTCTTTGAGTTCTCCGAGAAAAGATGACTGAATGCAGATGACCAGCAGCATGTTCGTTGTTTCGTCGTGCAGGGTGCGGATGGCCTGCCCGAAACGAAAAATGCCTTCGATATCTTTCGGATACCGCTGCAGGGCTTCGATCT
>CAYQKZ010000318.1:2653-3962 GCA_964418135.1 uncultured Desulfobacterales bacterium | reverse complement strand
CTGGGCATGATAGTGCCCGGTAAAGACCATTCGCATGCCGGCATCGGCGAAAAGCTTGGAAATGTTTGTCCAATCATCCACAAGATAGTCTCTAAACAGCAGGGGCTCCATGGAATAATGCGCCACGATACCGTGATGCATGAATCCGATGATCTGTTTGTTATTCGCCTTGGCCCAGGCGATCTGAGCGAGTATCCAGTTGAGGGTTTCCTGACTGAAACGGCCACTGACAATGGGAGTATCCACATTTTCCTTATATCTGCAGGCATCCATACCCAGCACACAGAGTCCTGCCACAGGCTCCACCAGGTAGCTCAAGGAATTTGGGTCTCTGGAAAGAGCCTGTTCAAAACCGAATTGACCATAGATTCTTACGAAATCATCCGGACTGATATTGGGTACGGGAGTGGTTTGGGCGCCGCTGTAGGAAACTGCGTCAGGATTATTGATATCGTGATTGCCGGGAACCACGTAAACCTGGATACCGCTGTCTTTCAAATCCGTTAGATAAGCAGCCATATCCGTGTGGCAGATCAGTTCACCATCCTTGGTCAAATCACCGGATACCAGAAGAAACCGGATATCCGTCTTTTTGATTTCACTGATCGCCTCATTTAAGATTGCATCACTTTCACGAAGCATTTTACGATCGTACAGCAGATAGTTTTCAAATGCTTCGCCCGTGGTTCCCAGAGTACTGTCATAGTAGTGGAGATCCGAAAGTACAGCAAAGTGAATGGTTTCCGAAGATGCAGTTGAGTCGGCAGAAAAAGCCCCGGAAACAACAAGGATTGCTGAAAACACAATCACGGTCCAAGCTGTCAAACATTTCTTTTTCATCCTGAAACCTCCTGATCTTTGTGTTCTGAATAAAATTTATTACATAATAACAATATGTTGGCACAGTTGAGATTCAATGGGAATTGGACACCCAGAAGGAAAATGTAACTCAACCGGTGTAATCATCCCAAGGAGCCCAACTTTTCACGGACACTGCCGATTCCCCCAGGATTTCATGAATATCCCCCCGTTTGATCAGCCTGCCTTCATACAGCACTGCAACTTGATGTGTCAGCGCTGGAATTTCTGAAAAATCGTGGGTGACAAAGACAGTGGTCATACCGGTTGCGTGGAGAATGTCGCCCAACTCGATCAAAAGCGATTTACGGGTCGGATAATCCAGAGATGAAAAGGGCTCATCCATCAGCAGGATTTCCGGCTGCATTGCCAGGGCCCTGGCAATGCTGGTCCGCTGAGATTCGCCCCCCGAAAGGTTTCTGGCCCGCTGCCCGGCAAGACGGGCAATGCC
>CAYQKZ010000318.1:0-2643 GCA_964418135.1 uncultured Desulfobacterales bacterium | reverse complement strand
GAACAGCAGCCTCCTGCCGGGATACCCCCCGGATACGCTGTGGAATCTCGATATTTTTTTGAACCGTCATATCCAAAAGCAAGGATTCCTGAAACACCATCGCCAGCTTTCGCCGGGCAGCCAGGCGGTTGCCGTTTCCGACATTCACGCCATTCATCTGGATAATACCGGTATCCGGTTCAATCAGAAATGCCAATATCTGAAGCAGGGTCGATTTTCCCGCACCATTGGGTCCGACAACTGCTAAAATCTCGCCGGAATTTAACACAAACCGATCGATATTCAGAATGTCTCTGCCGGCCCGACTCAGTTTGAGATTTTTGACAGTGAGTTCGACCGTCATCAGCGAACTGCCTTTCGCTGCTGCAGATAACTGAGCAACGAGACGATAATAAACGTCAATGCCAGCAAAATGATACTGAGCGCCGTAGCCAGTTCAAATTTCCCTTTGGAAACCTCGAGTACCGTGGCGGTCGTCAGCACCCGGGTATATCCTCGGATGTTTCCACCCACCATCATGGACGCACCCACCTCACTGATAACGCCGCCGAATCCGGCAATGATCGCAGATAGAATGCCAAGCCGTGCTTCCCACAGCAGCAGCATCAGATATTGAAACCGGGTCGTACCCAGTGCCTGAATCTGCAGCAGCATTTTGGGATTGAGCGACTGAACGGCAGCCAGACTGAATCCTGCCACAATCGGACTGGCAATGACGGCCTGTGCCATGATGATGGCTGTGGGCGTGTACAAAAGATTGAGCATGCCCAGTGGCCCGTAGCGGGTCAGCATCAACCAGGTCGCCAGACCCACCACCACCGGCGGCAATCCCATGCCGAAATTAACCAGACTGACCAGAAGCCCCCTGCCCTGAAAATGGGTCAGAGCCAGCGTCGTACCTATGGGAATGCCGATCAAGATGCTGATGAACGTGGCGACTGTGGAAACATGGATCGTTCGCCAGGTAATGGCCAGAACCTCCGGGTCCAGGGAAATCAGCATCTGACGTGCGGATTGCAGCCCGTCAAAGAAAATGTTCATTTACCTGTATCCGGAAAAAACATGATCATGCATGAACATCCATAGGGGGTGCAATTCAAAACACCCCTGGCAATGTGTCTTTTTAAACGCAACATGGCAAGTATAGCCGTCGGCAGGTCTTATAAAAATCTGAACGTCTATAGCATAATTTGCCACAGGGCGGAAGGTCTCGGGAAGTACTATTTCTGATTTGCTTACAAAGAAACACTTTGAAAGTCAAGATTAACTTGCCATGAAGATCCGGCCTGAAATCATCAGAGTTCAGGGGCCTTGGAGAGAAATGTCTCCGAACAGATGCGATAAGCTGTCCATCCATCCTTGTTGTTCCCATAAAAACGATCAGAAAGATTATTTCATCTGAGTTATCTGAGGCCCTCGTACCTGAAAATGGACGGTATCCAGAATCGCACCACCGGCATCACAAAGTGCCAGTTCATGATAACCGGATAATGGTTTCCAGGCGGTTCTTCCGGAGGCGGCCCGGAGAAACCGGCCGTCGAGCATCCAGCGCAGTCCTTTTCGAGGGCCGTGATATACAAAAAAAATCTGCTGCTGCTCTTTCGGAATGTCGCTATCAACAGCAAAGACACCGCCGGATGGGGGATAGACGATTCGGGGCATCGGGTCGGCAGTCTGAATAGATACCGCAGCAGGTTCGGTTCCCCGGATAAACCATTCCTGAAACTCGGAGCCCGATTGCAACGGCAGCCGGACCCGACATTGAACTACGCCGTCCGGAGGATCGATCGGCATCCTGCCCGAGTTCGGATGCAGCCGGTTCATAATCTCAAGCCACAACGGCGCAGCACCGGTCATGCCGCTGACGTTCCACATGGGTTGTCCTGAAAAATTGCCGACCCACACGCCAACCGTATATTGCTGGGAATACCCCACGCACCAGTTATCCCGCATATCCTTGCTGGTGCCAGTTTTAACGGCCGTCCAGAACCGGGTGGCCAGAACATTTTCCAGGCCAAACGTCAGGCTGCGGGCCTGGCGATCGGAAAGGATATCCGAGATCAGAAAGGCAGCTTCTTTCGAAAATACCGGCTGCATATCCGGCTCTTTCTGATCAACTGGACGACGTAGATACAGTGGGCTGCGGTTTCCATCATTGGCAAGGGTTCGGTAGGCGTTCACCAGCTCCCACAGGGTTACATCCGCCGAACCCAGCACAAGCGATGGCCCATAAAACGATCCGGATTCAGTCAGCTTATCGATGCCAAGTTCTCTTAGAATCTGCACAAACGCTTCTTCCCCGATCATCTCTCCGGCACGCACCGCCGGAATATTCAGAGACGAGGCCAGTGCTACCCGTGCCGTCACCTGCCCCCTGTGCGCATGATCGTAATTATTTGGCTGATAGATGCCGCCAGCAACCGCCAGATCGAGTGGCCCGTCATCCAGAAGCGTTGCCGGAGTCAGTATCCGCCTGTCAAAAGCAGCCCCGTAAAGAAAGGGCTTCAATGTCGATCCAGCCTGGCGCCTGGCGATAACGCCGTCCACAAATCGCGACCGGGCCGGATCGGCCGTAAGGCTTGCGTAGGCAAAAACCTCTCCAGTGGCATTTTCGATAACGAGTACAGCGCCTTCCCCCACATG
>CAYQKZ010000317.1:0-3973 GCA_964418135.1 uncultured Desulfobacterales bacterium | reverse complement strand
ATTTGAAACATATCTGCAAATGGATTTGAAAGTTCTCGGTGATATACCTATTCCCATCATCGACAGAAGGTTTTCTATTTCACCAATGCTCTTTAAAGCGTACTCCTGAACAATACCGGGGTCCTGTGACCATGAAAAATAAATTCTTGATGAAATGGGTGTTCCTGTTTCAATATTGTCTGATACGTGTTCATTCCAGGAATTGATATTTGATAATGCAACAGACCCCATTTCAATAAGATGAACTCGATCAAGAACTTTCGGGCTGAAGAATTTTGTGGTTTCATCAACGTTTACGGTGCCGCAAAAACGAAGGGATGAAGGAAGATGTATCTGATGAAAGCCCCTGTATGCATCATCAATACGGCATAGATTTTTATCAAAGAATTTTATCTGGCGATCCTGCAAGGGTGCTTGAAGCAGAACCAGAAAATCTGCAAAATACTGTTCGACATAGGACAGGTTCATCTCATCTAAGCAGCAGATATGAATTCCACTTTCTGGTTCGATTGATTCTTTATGAGAAGCGACAAGGAACTGGTAGAAACCGCTACTCGACGGTTGAAAACGTCCATCAAGTGAATTGAAATATCCGATCAATTCCTGACTGTCCAACCAGCCGGGTTTAACCGATACGGAAAGATAACGCATTTTCCCTTCGGCATTTCCATGCAAAGCTTGAGAATAAAATCGGGGAAGCGATGACTTACCGATACCGCTTGGGCCTGTCAGAATATTGAAGTTTTCAGACTTGGTGCAGATATGAAAATTTCTTAAGTCTTTTTCATTATACGAAAACCCGGAATCATTCACCAGTTTTAGCCAGCGATCCAAAAATTCAGATTCTGATAATGTCTTTGGAATCCCGTGCAAGGGTTTATACGGATTGATATTTACTGGTTCTTTCGTTTCTTGATTATCTTCTTTTTGAGCTGCTTTGTCTGACTTGTCAGAAATTATTTGAAATCCCATTTCCTGGAGAACCGGCATTAAGCCGATCAAAGAAGCTACGATTTCGTCCCGGTTTTGGCTTAGTTTATTAACCAGGTTTGACAGATACTCCTGTTTACCAATAAACTCTTTTTCTTTATTGAAAAATTCTTCTTCCCTCTGCTGGAATAATTGATCAATTTCGGTTTTCTTGTTGTGTAGAAATCGTTCATACTCTTGAAATTTCTCTTTTTTTTCTGCTTCAATTTGATCTTGCAGAACATTTATGGATTTCTCTAAGTCAGACAGCTCTTTCTTTTTTTGAAATATTTTTTCGTTTGCATGGTGTTCCAGGTCTTTTCTGTTTTCTTCTATATAATTATCGACCCGTTCATTGATCCGTACCTGAAGCAGCGACTGCAATTTTTCATTTTCGAGCAAGGTGTCAAGCAGTTCAAGAATGATTTGTTCATTGCCTTTAATTTTTTTGACAATGTTCAGAATACGGTTTTTATTTTTATTAACTCTATCGAGACCAGGATCAGCACAGTGTATTTCATCTACGAGTCTGGTCAGAGATTGTTTATCGGCCCGTGACCATTTCAAATCTTTAACAACTTCGCTAACCACCATTTTATCTGATCTGGAATCGATTTCATTACCGATAGCACTTGATAACAATTTTTCAAGCCTGTCTTTCGGGAAAAAACAATATTCAATGTCAATAGGGCTTCTCTCATGCGCTTCAGTAAAAATTCTCATTGGAATAACACGTGGCTGAGCAATATTTAAGAATTCGTTCCATGCCATCTGCCTCAGTTGTTGGTTTCCCCAGCCAGGGGATAGACTGATAAAAACGGCGATCTTTTCATCTCTGATCGGTTCAACCCCTGCCACCGTGAAGGGGCCAATAACAATTGATCCAGATCTGCAAAAGACTGCTCCATTCCGGATAGGATGATTACATTTTATCCGTCCTGTCTCAATTAAAGATAGTGGAGACAGCGTTTTATCCATTTCTACAATTTCAGCAATATAGTATTCAGGTCCTGTCACTGTACCGGATGAGACCTGAAAAAAATCTTTATTATGATCGGACTGATCAAAACTGACTGAATGTTCTATCTCCACAGAAATGATTCTTCCGAGGCTGGCGTAACTCAGGTCTTCATTTCTTACTTTCCACCAAACCCTGCCCCTGTTATAAAATTCAGATGGTTCAATTATATCGCCTGAAATATCTGCTATTGGCTTCAGCGTACAAAAATTTCCAGTAGCAGTTAGCCAATATGTTTCATGAACTACTGCAATAATTCTATCACCAATATCCATAAGTTATTCCTAAAACAGGTTGTCGAGGGAAAATGAGGGGTGAAGTCGATGTGATCAGACAAACATTCTAAAGGTATATGACAATATCTTATTTTTTGATATATTTGTTGATTCTACCGGGTTGAATATTAGACTTTATTCCATCTTCGGTCAAGACACCCGTACAAATGGCAGGATATTTTTTCTTCTTCATGTCCGATCGTATTTGAATTCACTGTCCATCGGAGGAAAGCAGATGAAAATTGCATCATCGGACATTCAAATGGCATCCAAACGAGAGTATTATGAAAATCATATTTTTATCACTATTTTTTTTAGGCATTCCTACAGGATTTGAATCTTTTTACACATCCAATCCCATCAAACCCGGATGCGGCTTATCGTTTGAGCCTCAGACGGATTTGCCCTGTTCAGCCAGAAATCGTACCAGCGCCTCGACACATCCAGCATCCCATTGTGTGCCCGCATGGCGTTGAAATATCTCCAGCGCGGCCTCGGTAGTCAAGGCTTTCTGGTAAGGACGTTCCGTGGTCATGGCGTCATATGAATCGGCGACGGCGATGATTTTGGCGCCCAAGGGAATATCGGCATCCTTTAACCGGCGCGGGTATCCTTTTCCGTCCGGCCGCTCGTGGTGGGATCGGACATATTCGAGGGCCGGTCCCAAAAAATCCAGTTCCTGCAATATTTCCGCACCGACCGTCGGATGCTTGATGATCCGGCTGACGATTTCCGGCGGGTTCTTTGCTTCATGCGGCATGAACAGATAATCCGGAAAACCGATTTTGCCGATATCATGCAGCAGACCCCCTAATCGGATATACTCGATATCGCCGGCTTCAAGCCCCATTGTTCTGGCGATCTGCCCGGCCAGATTGCCGACGCGTTCCGTGTGGCCCTGGGTATAGGGATCTCTGGCAGCCAGGGCGTTGGCCATGGTGGATACGGTTTTGATCGTATTGGCGCGGACTTTCTCATTCAGCGTTTTCAGCTCTGAAATGAGCATTTCCAGATGATATTCTCTGGCTTCCACTTTGACCATCATCAGCCCCATAGCTTCCGCAATCGTTCGAATCGGCTCCGGTGTATCCGGGCCGGTCAGGGACATAATGTCGTCGGAATATTTTCCTCCAGACATATCTTGAATTATTTCAAGAAGTTTATCGATTTCTCCCATCTGCAATCCTTTCTGTTGATGTGTTTGTTGACCCGAAACCAGGCGATTAAATTTTGACTGCCTTGACTAATGATATTCCACCCCATACGGTTCCAGGGAAAAAAACGGCCCAGCAGGTTATCGATTTGTGTCAGTGCTTCGATCCGGTAAAAACGTTTTCCGGATGAATGCGGAACAGGTATTTTATTTGGAATCAGATAGATGGCTCTCCATGCGATATATCTGAGTCCGGCTGTTTCCAGAGAGATTACTCAGAATACGCGGATTGCTTCCATGGGCTCCTGTTTTGCCAGAGAAATAAAAGATGCGCTCATTCAGAAAGGATACACGTACATTCCCGATATTTTCTATTTTCCAGCCTTTGAAATGGTCGTTACCTACCGGATGGTTCTGGGTAAATCGATGTTTACCGAAGACAGGGAGCCTTTCCATGTTAACAAAGAGACGATTGAATTTATCATGGAGAATTTTTTTCGATTCTATAGACATTCGGAAAAATAATTTTTTTCATTAGCCCGGGGTAGTCAATTTTCA
>CAYQKZ010000316.1:0-3997 GCA_964418135.1 uncultured Desulfobacterales bacterium | reverse complement strand
AACTATTGGACCCGGTCAGATGGGCGTCATGTTTTTCAATTGGTGCCGCCTCAGCCAGATCCAGGGCTTTTCCCTGGGGAACGCCCTCGACAATGTCGATCAGAACAACATCGCACAATTCTTTTTCCGCCAGTCTCTGGGCTGCCGTTGCTCCAACATTTCCCGCACCGATTACCGTTACTTTTTTGTCCATTGATGTACTCCTTGTTATGATGGATGATGGGTGAATAATCTACAGGCTGCAGAAAGCGATCAATATAGAACAGCCCATGAACATTTTTAATGTATTTTTGAACTTTATATAAAAAACGTTGTTACTGTAAATTATAGTTAAGTGATTGTCTGGAAAACAGTATATATTATAATCTACTGAAATTAAAATATATAAGTATGAAATGCATGGCATTTCAAAAAATGATCATATTGATAAAAAAAATTTATAATATACTGATGTAAAAGATAAATTGAAATATTATCCGTCTTTGTAAGCAAATCGAAACATTGTTTCTTTTTTGATATAATAATGATGTAATTCTGTCAAGCAGAAAATGTTTGTTGGCCTTGATCATCATTGTCTATTTTTTTTTGGCACGGCTGCTCGGCGGTGCCGTCGACGGATCATCCGGCCAATGGTGTTTGGGATAGCGGCCCATCAAATCCTTTTTAACTTCGAAATACCCATGCGCCCAGAAACTTTTCAGATCGCGGGTAATCTGTACCGGTCGTCCGGCCGGAGACAGCAGATGGATCAGAAGCGGCAGTTTTCCATCGATAATGGTCGGTGTGTCGGTGGCGCCGAACATTTCCTGGAGCCTTACCGCCAGGATGGGCATATCGTTGTCGGCATAGTCGATGGGAATACGGGAGCCGCTTGGAACCGTCCAGTGGGTGGGCGCCAGTCTGTCCAGTTCCTGCCGCTGTTTCCAGGAAAGGGCAACGAACAGCGCGCCGGTCAGGTCGATCCGCTGGAGCTGATCCGCTTTCGTGATGCCGGCAAGATAAGACGGCAGCCAGGTTTCGAGGGTGTCTGTCAGAGATTTATCCGATATATCCGGCCAACTCGTACCTGCGGTATGCAGGCGACCAAGCAGAATTACCCGCGCCTGCCATGTCCGCAGTTGCCGGGTCCACGGCAGGATATGAATACCTTCCTTGCGGATGCCGTCACACAGGGCTTCGGCGATTTGCATCGGGTCCGGTTCCGTCAGCGGGAAAACTTTCAGCACGGCTTTTCCAAAAAGTACTTCCCGGCGGGCTTTCACCGACCGGCTTCGGTGATCCCAGACAATCTGAGCCTGTTCGGTGATCTGTTCGGGAAAATGCTCGACCAGGGATTCATAAGACACAGGGGCTGCCAGAAATATCTTTGCTTCTTGCTGCTGTCCGTCCAAAGATGCCGCCACCAGAAAACTTTCCGCGGACAGCGGTTCGGTGTCCGCAAAATAAGCCCCCCGGCCGTTGGATAACCGATATCGGAGCGTATCGCCCGGACGCCTTGCGGCAATCCGGTCCGGATAGGCAAAGGCCAGGGTCAGGCCGGATGCATCGATCGGAGAAGCCGATCCCCGGCATTTCAGTCTGTGTTTCAGTCGATCGGCTGTTTTTTGCACCCGCCGGCATACGGAGACATCCACGGGCAGGTTTGTAGATGACTTGTCTGTATTCGATTGGTTGGCACCGCTCGGTGTGGAGCGAAGTTCGGCGACCCGTAGCCGCAGATCCGCATCCCGCTGATCCGGGGGTAGAATCAGAATGTCCTTTTCCTCGATCAGTGCGGCCAGTTCACAGGCAAGGCTTCCCAGTCCCAACGATTTTCCCATATGGATCATGTGCCCGAGCCGTGGATGAATGCCCAGTTCCGAGAGCTGCCGGCCGTGTCTGGTGATTCGTCCTTGATCATCCATAGCCCCCAGTCGGTTCAACAGCATTTTTGCATGATTGTAGGCCGCTGTCGGGGGTGGGTCGAGCCAGGACAGCCGGGATGGATCGGATATCCCCCAGGCGGCCAGTTCGAGCGCCAGCGGTGTCAGATCCGTATTCAGAATTTCCGGGCGGCCGTGAGTCGACAGCATCCGGTGGTGATCTTCCGACCACAGACGGTAACAAATCCCTGGTTCCAGTCGTCCGGCGCGGCCCCGCCGTTGGTCGGCCGTATCCCGGTTGACGGGGATGGTAATCAGCCGGGCCATGCCGCTGCCGACATCGAATCGGGGAACGCGCATCAGCCCGGAGTCGATGACAATCCGGATGCCTTCGATGGTCAAGCTGGTTTCGGCAATCGAAGTTGCCAGCACGATTTTCCGTTTGCCGGCGGGTGCCGGTTCGATCGCCATATCCTGAGCGCTGCCGGGCAGGCCGGCGTAGAGAGGCGCGATTTCGACCGAAGCATCCAATTTACTTTGAAACAGCCGGTTGGAGACCTGCTTGATTTCCCGCACACCCGGCAAAAACACGAGAATGCTTCCGGTTTCTTCCCGGAGTGTACGGAACACGACATCGGCTGTGGATACGATCGGGTTTGCTGTGGGAGATGCAGGGACATAGCGGGTTTCCACGGGAAATTCTCTTGTCTGCACCTGAACGACGGGGGCGTTTCCCAGCAGCGCGGATACGGCCTGGATATCGATGGTAGCCGACATGACCAGTATCCGCAGATCGGGCCGGAGCCCTTCCTGACTGTCTATACAGAGTGCAAGTCCCGTATCGGCATGGATGCCGCGTTCGTGAAATTCATCGAAAATGACCATCCCGATTCCGGTCAGCGCCGGATCGTTTTGCAGGATGCGGGTCAGCACGCCTTCGGTGACCACTTCAATGCGCGTGACGCTACTCACGCGCTGTTCGAAACGCATCCGATACCCCACGGTCTGGCCGACCGGCTCATGGATCGTGGCGGCCATGCGCCTGGCTGCGGCCCGTGCTGCCAATCGCCGGGGTTCCAACAGAATGATCTTCTGTTTCGACAGCCAGTCTTCGCGGTACAGTGCCAGTGGAACACGGGTTGTTTTGCCGGCTCCAGGCGGAGCGGTCAGGACGGCATTCCGGTGCTGTTGCAGGATATATTTGAGTTCCAGCAGATGGGATTCAATAGGAAGTGATGTCATCTAAGTAAGTTATGCATGGATAGACAGAATAATGAAAAATCAGAACATAACGTATTCTTTTTTATCCTGTCTATCCAAGTAAATAAAATATCCCAAGATATGAGAGATTATTTCATGCGGGTTGCATAATGGATGGCGGAAACGTCCGGTTCAAAAAGTCGTCGATAGCTTGATTGACTTCAAGCGGTTTTTCGAGATTGGAAAAATGCCCCGCATCCGGAATGGTGATCAGTTCGGCGTGGTTGATGCGGTTTGCCAGAAAGTCGCCGTATTTGACGGGGGTCAGTTTGTCATCGGAAGCGGCCAGCACCAATACGGGAACGTCGATTGAACTAAGGGCATCCGAGACATTGAAATCATTGCATGCCCGAAAATCCCCCACTGCCACTGCAGGCCGGCAAATCGTACTGGCTGCGATTTCCAGCCGAAGCTTTTCTGTGTCATTTTTTGGGGAGACGGCAAAGGAAAAAAGCATGGTAATGAAAATATCGTAGTTCTTTTCGATCGTCTCTAAGATGGAGGGCAATACTTTCAGTCGGGCGCCGGTGTTCATGAGAATGCCTGCCGGAAACCTGTTTGGATGGTTGACCAGCAGGTGCTGTGTAATGGCGCCTCCCATGCTCAGCCCGCAAGGGACAGGCCTGGGGGCCTGAATCGTATTGATTAAATTCAAGACGGCATCTGCATATTCGGAAACCTTTTCCTTGCCGGCACCGGAACTTGTGCCATGTCCGGGCAGATCGACCGCCACCGCATTGACGATGTCCGAAAAATACGCAATCTGCGGATTCCAGAAAGCGTTGTTGGACGCCGCGCCATGAATGAAAATCAATGTAAGCTTTTCTGGATCCAGAGGCCAGCAGCCGCATGAGAATCCGATTTCTCCAATTTTT
>CAYQKZ010000315.1:0-4022 GCA_964418135.1 uncultured Desulfobacterales bacterium | reverse complement strand
TCCTGGGCAAGATTTAAAAAATATACCGGAAATATCCCGATAATCAAGGATATGACAGCCGTCAACACCAGCGGTACGACAACCATGGGATTTTCCCGGATTTCCTCGTGATGTCCATGATGATCATGGTTCGATATATCCGAAACAGCTTCTCTGACAAAAAATGCTTTATAAGTGATCGGTAGAAAATATGCAGCGTTCAAAATGGTACTAACCAGCAATACCATCAATATCGGTACTTCTTTGGCCTCAATTGTTCCAAGAGCCAAATACCATTTACTGACAAAGCCGGCTGCCGGCGGCACCCCGATCATACTGAGTGAAGCAATGAAGAATGCTGTCATGGTCCAAGGCATTTTCTTACCAATGTTTGATAGTTGACTGATTTCAGTCAGGTGCGCCGCTGTGTATAATGAACCGGCACAAAAGAAGAGTGTGATCTTGGAAAAGGCATGATTGGCGATATGCACTATACCTCCAGCCATGCTGGATTGCGTCAACAGAACCGCACCGAGAATAACATATGATAACTGACTGATGGTCGAATAAGCCAACCGAGCTTTGAGATTGTCTTTTGACAATGCAATCACCGAGCCCATAACAATGGTGAATGAAACAATGTAGGCCGTCGTGATTCCAAGATTGAGTCGAGACATCATGTCAATACCGTAAATATGAAACACAACACGGAGAATGGAGAAAACACCGACCTTTACAACGGCTACCGCATGTAGCAAGGCACTGACTGGCGTAGGAGCAACCATGGCAGATGGCAACCAGTTATGCACCGGCATGACACCGGCTTTAGCAAATCCGAAAAGAAAGAGGAAAAAAGTAACAAAAAGAAGCCCTGATCCCTGCAAGTTTTGGAGCAATCCATGACTCTGAAAATCAGTGGTACCAGCCACTATATATATTATGATAATCCCGGACAAAAGCAGAGTTTTAGACAAACTCAGGAGATATAGAAAATATTTTTTTGCACCTTCCAGTGCCTCCGGTGTTTCCTTGTGACCGACCAGTGGCACCGTTGCTAAACTCAGAATCTCATAGAATATGAACAATGTAATCAGATTGGCTGAAAAGGCGACACCGACCGTTGCCGATAGACTGATTGCAAAACAAGTATAAAAACGTGTCTGCGAGTGTTCATTTCCGGAACGCATATATCCCACTGAATAAAAGGTGGTAACGATCCAGAGAAATGATGAAATTGTTGCAAACAAAAGCCCTAGCGCATCGACTCTGAATTTAATGTCAATTCCATCATAAAAAGAAATTAATGTATATTCGATGGTATTTCCGGAAAAAATTAGCGGTGCCATCGATATAACGATGGAAAATTTGATAACTCCGGCCAATACAGACCAGAATTCCCGTAAATTGGGACGCTTATCCCCTGTGGCGAATATCAACGGAGCAGCAAGAAGCGAAATCAGTACCGCAAACATGGGTTTCATGGATAGAATCGTTTGCACGTTTTCATCAACCTTTACTTAAATTAATGTCATCCACATAAATGGTCGCTTTATTTCTGAAAAGCGAAATGATAATGGCAAGTCCCACTGCCGCTTCAGCCGCAGCAACAGTCATGATCATGAATACAAAAACATGCCCGTTCATGTCGTTTAAAAATTTAGAAAACGCAATGAATGTTAGATTGACTGCATTCAACATCAATTCAATGCACATGTAAATAATCAAAACATTACGCCGGGTAAACACCCCTACAGCGCCAATTGAAAAAAGTATTGCTCCTAGTATCAGATATGCATTCAATGTAACCATAATTGATTTTTCATGGTTCGGAATCAATCGTCATTCACTCCGAATCATCGATCCTCCTTTTTGCCAAGATAACAGCGCCTACAATGGCTGCAAGCAGCAAGAATGAAGCAATTTCAAAAGGTAATAAATAATCTGTGAACAACAGCATTCCGACAGATTTCGTCGTTCCAAACTGTATTGCCGGTTCAACAGCTTTTACCAGTAAAGGTTCAACGGATGATAATTTCGCCGTGATTATAAAAATCGTTCCAACAATCGCGATGCTCCCAAACTGAACCATGACCTTTCTTCGTGATGATTGTCCTTCTTTTTCGTGGATATTCAGCAACAGTATGACGAACAAAAACAACACCATGACAGCGCCAGCATACACAATGATCTGTAGAGCGGCAATCAGATGTGCATCCAGGAGAACATAGATTCCAGCCAGACAGAACATGGTCATAATCAAATTCATGGCCGCTGTGACAGGCTTGACGTTGGTCACCATTAAAAGAGCGGAAAGAACCGCACCCAAACTGAAAATATAGAACATCAATAATTGCATTTAGCGTATATTCCTCTGATATATTCTATACGGTCTTTGACACTTTTTTCCGGTTTCAGCAGTTTGTCTTTCGTAAATCGTAAATTTTGTCTGTTCCGTCTGGCAAGTCCTTCATATTCTGCACTCATGACTATCGCTTCTTTCGGACAAACCTCCTCACAATATCCACAGAAAACACATCGGGCCATGTCCAACGTATAAGCGGCTGGAAAACGTTCACCATTTTCTTTTTCTTCAGCGATTATCGATATGGCAGATGCCGGACAGATTTTTTCACACAATCCGCATGCCACACATTTTTCCGTGCCATTTTCACGCATGACCAGTACCGGTCTACCTCGATATGCCGACGGCAGTGTCAGCTTCTCTTCTGGATAATACACGGTCATGATGCTGCGTTTCTTTCCCTTGGGTGGAACGATGAAACCAATCAAATTCTTGAAAAAATGCTTTGTTGTAATTTGCATTCCTCGGATGATTTCAAAAATATAAAGTCGTTCCCATAACGTCAGTTCGATATGTTTCCGAACCAGTTTCGGTTTAAGTTTTCCAATGGAAATGCCCATTATTGGATAATTATGATTCATATTGTTATCTGCCATTTCATTTAACCAAAATCACCAGTCCGGTTACAACAATGTTGATCAGAGCGATTGGAAGAAACATTTTCCATCCAAGTCTCATCACCTGATCATATCGAAAACGGGGAAGTGTCCAACGAATCGTCATTTGCAACCAGATAAAAAAGATAACCTTGATAAAGAATGTTATTACATTCACCAGTATCGACAGGATAGCCGCACCGTTGGAACCGGCAAATCGGAAGAAATTCAGCAGCATTTGATCGCTGACGAATGGCAAATGCCACGCCCCGAAAAACATGGTGGTTACCAATGCACTGATGGTTACAATTTCCAGAAATTCTCCCATCCAGAACATCACGAATTTCATCCCGCTGTATTCCGTAAAATAACCGGCGACCAGTTCAGACTCAGCCTCGGCAACATCGAAGGGAGCTCTTTTATTTTCGGCGATGGCACAGGTGAAGAACAGGATGAATCCAATTGGTTGTAAGAAAATACCCCAGTCGAACAAATTGACCTGCATTGCACCTATTTCACTGAGTTTAAGTGTTCCATACACCATAAACACACCGATAACGGTCAGGCCCATGACCACTTCATAAGACAGCATCTGTGCCGAAGCGCGCATGCCTCCGAGAAAAGACCAGTTGTTATTCGACGACCACCCTGCCAACACCGCACCGAAAGATGCCAAGGATGCGAATGCAAAGACAAACAGAATTCCGACATCTAAATCTGCAATAATCAGATTGATTTTATGTCCGAAGAGTTCGTACTGACCACCGAACGGAATGACGGCAAAAGCGATAATTGCCGGCGTTAGACTTATAAAAGGTGCAAGGGTATGAAACAGCCGGTCAGCACCATCCGGTATGAAGTCTTCTTTTGTTAAAACCTTAATGGCGTCTGCAATGGGATGAAAAAGGCCAATCACCGTATATCCGCAGATATCCGCACGATTCGCTCCGACCCGGTCCTGCATCACGGCACTTTGTTTACGCTCCACCCATCCGAGAATAGGTGAAAAAAAGCCGATGTTGACACCGAAAATAAACAATATTTTAACAATAGATTCAATAAGGTCTGCAACCAAGGCTAGCTAA
>CAYQKZ010000314.1:0-4057 GCA_964418135.1 uncultured Desulfobacterales bacterium | reverse complement strand
TCAACTGCCGATCCTGCACTGCTGGCCCCAGGATGCCGGCCGGTTCATCACCCTGCCGCTAGTTGTCACCCGAAGCCTGTCCACCGGTAAACGCAATGTCGGGATGTACCGCATGCAGGTCTTCGATCGGCAGACCACCGGCATGCACTGGCACATTCACAAAGACGGGTCCAATTATTTCAACGAATACCGCAAAGCGGGACTACGGATGCCCGTGGCGGTGGCTATCGGCGCGGATCCGGCCGCCATTTACGCTGCCACGGCCCCCATGCCCCGGAATGTGGATGAAATGATACTGGCCGGTTTTATCCGCAACGCGCCGGTTGCCATGACTCCGTGCATCACCTGCGATCTGGAGGTACCGGCCGAAGCCGAATTCGTTCTGGAGGGCTATGTGGACCCCTGCGAGCTGCGGCGGGAAGGTCCGTTCGGAGATCATACCGGCTATTATTCCCTGGCCGACGATTATCCGGTCTTTCATGTAACGGCCATCACCCACCGGAAATCGCCCATTTACTGTGCCACCCTCGTGGGCCGGCCGCCCATGGAAGACTGCTATCTGGCCAAGGCAACCGAGCGGCTGTTTCTGCCCCTGCTCCAGACCGTCTTTCCGGAAATCACGGACTACTGGCTTCCCTGGGAAGGGGTATTTCACAACATTGTCATTGTTTCCATCAAGAAAGAATATCCGAGACATGCCCAGAAAGTCATTTCCGGCCTTTGGGGACAGGGCCAGATGAGTTTCTGCAAGGCCATTGTGGTCGTGGATGACACCATCGATCCCAAAAATTCGGATCAGGTGATGCAACAGTTGGTAGACAATTTCGATATGACATCCGACATCATGAACGCCCAGGGGGTTCTGGATGTGCTGGATCACGCCTCGCCGCACGCCAATTTCGGCAACAAGATCGGCATTGATTTAACTGGCCGGATCGGCGGGGAACCGCTGCGGAGTCTGGCGCCGCCAGTTTCCGTGTCCGGAGATATCACCGAAGAAACCCTTTTTTCCGGCATTCATGCCGACTGCCACGGCATTTTATCGCTCCGGATACTGCAAGGAGACATCCGCCGCCGAAACCGAATCCTGGTTCTGAAGGTGCAAAAACAACCGGGACAGGCCGGCGGTTATTTCACCGAACGGCTGATGAACGCAGACAGACTGCTGCCCTTCGACCTGATTCTTTTTTACGACAGCAATGTGGATATCCAGGACAATTCGTTCATTCTCTGGAAACTGTTCAACAATGTGGACCCGGGACGGGATGTGATGATCCGGAATGGCCGCTGCATCATCGATGCGTGTAAAAAAGGGCCGGAAGACGGTCATGTACGCGAGTGGCCGGATGAGCTGTCGTTTGAAAGCGGGGAAACACCGTGTTGATCAAGGAAATGATATGACATATCGGGCTCAGAAAATTCAATTCACACCCCTTTTGCAAAACAGCGTCAGGGGGAATTTCAAGGAGGAAACCATGGACAACACCGTCGTCATCACAGGCGCCACTTCCGGTTTCGGCAAAAGCTGCGCCAATCGTTTCTCGCAGCACGGCTGGAAACTGGTTCTGATCGGCAGGCGCACCGACCGTCTCGATACCCTGAAATCAGAACTCAAGGACAACGGGTTGGTACACATTCTGCCGCTGGATGTCCGCAATCGCAACGCCGTCACCGCCGGAATCGAGAACCTGCCGGAGCCGTTTCGCAACGTGGATGTTCTGATCAACAGCGCCGGCCTCGCGTTGGGTCTGAATCCCGCCCACCAGACGTCTCTCGATGACTGGGACACCATGGTGGACACCAACATCAAGGGCATGATGTACTGCACCCGAATCCTTCTGCCCGGCATGGTTGAACGCAACCGAGGCCACATCATCAACATGGGATCGATTGCCGGAACATACCCCTACCCCGGCGGCAACGTCTACGGAGCTACCAAGGCATTTGTCGCCCAGTTTTCCAGAAACCTGCGATCCGATCTGCTCGGCACCCGCATCCGGGTGACCAACATCGAACCCGGCCTGGCCGAAACGGAATTTTCCATCGTCCGGTTCAACGGAGACAAGGCCAAAGCGGACAGCATCTATCGGGACACAGATCCTTTGACCGGCCCCGACATCGCGGACATAGCGTATTTCGTGGCAACCCTTCCGGAACATGTCAATATCAACAGTGTAGAAGTCATGCCTGTCTGTCAGGCATGGGGACCATTGGCCGTGCATCGCAGCAGTAATTAAAGACCTGGACATCGTTTGGGTCACGCCGCTATGTCCCACCCCATCCCTCACCCGATGGGGGAGTGAGACGAAGTGGCATCTTCCGCCGGAAAAGGATATTTTTGTGAATCTCCCCCGGCGGAAATGAATTTTCACAGAAATTTGTCAATCGGAACATATTCCAGATTGAATGCATCCGCTACACCCTGATAGGTAATATGTCCATTGACCACATTGGCCCCCAGTTTGATATCCGGATTATCCTGCATGGCTTTTTTCCACCCCTTGCCGGCAATCTTGACCGCATAAGGCAAAGTGGCGTTGGTCAGCGCCATGGTAGACGTTTTTGGCACGGCGCCCGGCATATTGGCCACACAGTAATGCACCACATCGTCCACGATATAGATGGGGTTACTGTGAGTGGTGGCTTTGGAGGTTTCAAAACACCCCCCCTGATCGATCGCCACATCCACCAAAACGGTCCCCGGTTTCATGGTTTTGAGCATTTCCCGGGAAATCAGCTTGGGGGCTTTGGTTCCGGGGATCAACACCGCACCGATAACGACATCCGCCCGTGTTACCAGATCCCGAAGCGTGGCCGGGCTCGAAAACAGGTTGAAGCAATTGGCCGGCATGACATCACTCAAATACCGAAGCCGATCTAAATTCATATCCAGGATATAGACTTTGGCGCCCAAGCCGCAGGCCATTTTGGCAGCGTTGATACCGACAATCCCGCCGCCGATCACAACGACATTCCCCGGATCCACACCCGGCACACCGCCCAGCAACACGCCATGGCCACCCTGTGCTTTTTCCAGATATTTGGCCCCTTGCTGGATGGCCATTCTGCCGGCCACTTCACTCATGGGGGTCAGCAGCGGCAACGATCCGTCCGGCTTTTGAATGGTTTCATAACCGATACAGACAGCCTTGCTTTTGATCAGCGCGTGGGTCTGACGTTCATCTGCCGCCAGATGGAGATAAGTGAAAACGATCTGGCCTTCCCGAATCATATCGTACTCGGCAGGCAGCGGTTCCTTGACATGCATGACCATATCGGATTTCTGAAATATTTCCGCGGGTGCATCCACCATCTGTGCACCGGCTTTTTCATAAGCATCGTCCGTAAACCCACTGCCGATACCCGCGGATTTTTCCACCAGAAGCTTATGCCCATTGGCAATCATCACTTCGACACCGGCCGGGGTCATACAGACTCGATTCTCTTCCGTTTTGATTTCTTTTAAAATTCCAACAATCATGTCGTTACCTTCCTTACGTATAGATTTCTACCCTTGTTGTTGTATTGAAAGCAAAAACCCTTGGTTTTGATAAATTTATTCGAAAAAGAAAGCGCAGCATTCTCTGAAAGGGCTACACAAAAAACTGCGTTTTCTGCGTCACCGTCGCTTTGATGATATTGAGAGTATCCTCGAGTGCAGAGATGACGTTTTCCCGGATATCCCCGGCCACCACGATATACATGACATCCTCTCCGACCTTTAAATCCACATCGCTATGGATATGGACCAGGATTTCCACGATGCCGTCACGTTTTTTTTGCGACGCGATGACCTGTTGCAGCTTTTCCAGATCCACCGCGATACGAAGCCCGGAAACCTGTCGTCCGTCCCGCGAGGTGGCGCGCACGACACCGTTATGACAGAGAATCATCCCGACTTTGGGATAATCCGGATGCTGTTTGATCATTTCAATCAATTGGATCAGATTCATAAGGTATCCTTTTCCAAAGATTCCACCGCTATCAGATCTTCGGGAGTGTTGATGTTGACAAACGAGATGAGTTCGGGGTCCGCTTTTCGCACCCGTACTTCGGA